>JANOTO010000104.1:0-3233 GCA_031416395.1 Rhodoferax sp.
AGGCTTTGGATTCAGGCGGTGTCAAGCCACGCTCTTTGATGATGCCGGCCAGCTTTTCGCCCATCACGCCTGCCTGCGAGATGCCGGTGAGGTCGCCCTTCACATCGGCCATGAAAACGGGCACACCGAGGGTCGAAAAACCTTCTGCCAGCGTTTGCAGCGTGATGGTTTTACCAGTGCCCGTGGCCCCGGTGATCAGGCCGTGGCGATTGGCCTTGTCGGGCAAGAGCCAGCATTGCGTGAGGCTGTCGGGTTTGCCGTGCTGGCCTACCAAAATACCGTTGTTATTGAGATCAGCCATATTCATCCTGAAAAGTACAATCTGCCCTCTAGGTTAACCGAGCATCAAGCACTTTTAAGGGACAACGCGTGGCAGGACACAGTAAATGGGCCAATATTCAGCACCGCAAGGGTCGGCAGGACGAAAAACGCCAGCGGATCTGGACACGGGTGATGCGCGAGATCATGGTGGCGGCCCGCCTCGGCGGCGGCGATGTGGCGACCAACCCACGCCTGCGCTTGGCGGTTGAAAAAGGCAAAGCGGCCAACATGCCGCTGGAGAACGTCAAATACGGCATCGCCAAAGCCACCGGCAGCCTGGAGGGCGTGCAGTATGAGGAAGTGCGCTACGAGGGCTACGGCATCGGCGGCGCCGCCATCATCATCGACTGCATGACCGACAACAAGGTGCGCACCGTGGCCGAAGTGCGCCACGCCTTCAGCAAGCACGGCGGCAACATGGGCACCGAGGGCTCGGTGGGTTTCCAGTTCAAGCACTGCGGGCAATTGATTTTTGCACCCGGCACGCCCGAAGACCGCGTGATGGAGGCCGCCCTGGATGCCGGTGCAGATGACGTGATCACGCACGACGATGGCGCGATCGAAGTGCTCACCCCATATGCCGAATTTGAAGCGGTCAAGAACAAGCTGGAGGCAGCGGGGTTAAAGGCCGAGGTCGCCGAAGTCACCATGCGGGCTGACAACATGATTGACATGCAAGGCGTTGATGCTGCGCGCATGCAAAAGCTGCTGGATGTGCTGGAAGACCTGGACGACACGCAGGATGTTTTCCACAACGCGAACATTGAGAGCCTCGCAGAATGAAAGTCCTGGTCGTAGGCGGTGGTGGCCGTGAACACGCGCTGGCCTGGAAGCTGGCGCAGTCGCCCAAGGTGCAAACGGTGTATGTCGCGCCGGGCAATGGCGGCACGGCGCTGGATGCGCGGCTGGAGAACGTCAACATCACCGACGTACACGAGTTGCGTGATTGGGCACTGGCGCAAAAAATCGCGGTGACCGTGGTTGGCCCCGAAGGCCCGTTGGCGGCGGGCATTGTGGATGCGTTTCGCGAGGCCGGGCTGCGTGTTTTTGGACCCACCCAGGCCGCTGCGCAGTTGGAGAGTTCCAAAGCCTTCTCCAAAGCCTTCATGCAGCGTCATGGCATCCCCACAGCGGCGTTTGATACGTTTACCGAAGCGGTTGCTGCCCACGCCTACATCGACAAAATGGGTGCCCCAATCGTGGTGAAAGCCGATGGGTTGGCCGCTGGCAAAGGCGTGGTGGTGGCCACAACGCTCGACGAGGCGCACGCTGCGGTTGACTTCATGCTGGCTGACAACGCTTCGGGTGTTACCCACAACGAAGGTGGCGCGCGAGTGGTGATCGAAGAATTTTTAAAAGGCGAAGAAGCCAGCTTCATCGTCATGGTCGATGGCAAAAACGTGCTGACGCTGGCCACTAGCCAGGATCACAAGCGCCTGCTCAACGACGACCTGGGGCCGAACACCGGCGGGATGGGTGCGTACTCGCCCGCGCCGGTGGTCACGCCAGAGGTACACGCGCGGGCTATGCGCGAGATTATTTTGCCGACCATCAAGGGCATGGAAAAAGACGGCATTCCGTATTCCGGTTTTCTGTACGCGGGGTTGATGATTGACTCGCTGGGTGCTCCCAAAACGCTGGAATTCAATTGCCGCCTGGGCGACCCGGAGACGCAGCCGATCATGATGCGTCTCAAAGCGGATTTGCTCGACGTGTTGATGGCTGCGACAGAGCCGGGCGAGCATGGCCAGCTTGACAAAATCGAGCTGGAGTGGGATCGGCGCACCGCCCTGGGCGTGGTGATGGCCGCGCACGGCTACCCGGCCAGCCCGCGCAAGGGCGATGCGGTGATGGGCCTGCCCAAAGAAGCGCCGGATGCGATGGTGTTCCATGCGGGCACGATGGAGAAAGACGGCAAGACCGTCACATCCGGCGGCCGTGTTTTGTGCGTCACCGTGCTGGCCGAGAAGCCCAGCCTGGCGCAGCAACGTGCGTATGAAGTTGCGAGCAGTATCCGTTTTGAGGGCATGCAATACCGAACCGACATTGGCCATCGGGCTGTGAAGCGCTAGGCTTTCATGTTGACAAGAATCGACACCGTTCGCCAGTATTTGCTGGGCTTGCAGACGCGCATCACATCGGCCATTGCCGAAGTGGATGGGGGCACTTTTTTGGCCGATGCCTGGGCTAAAGAACCAGGCGAGATGCTGCAAGGCAACGGCATCACGCAGATTTTGGAAGATGGCGCGGTGTTTGAGCGCGCCGGTTGCGGCTTCTCACACGTGCGCGGGCCGCGCCTGCCGCCATCCGCTACGCAGCACCGCCCCGAGTTGGCGGGTGCGCCGTTTGAGGCAGCGGGCGTCTCGCTGGTCTTTCACCCGCTTAACCCGTATGTGCCCACGGTACACATGAATGTGCGCATGTTGAGCGCCAAGCCCGAAAACGGGCCCGAAGTGTGTTGGTTCGGTGGTGGAATGGATCTCACACCTTACTATGGCTTTGAAGAAGATGCCGTGCATTTCCACGCCACCTGCAAATCAGCATTAGCGCCTTTTGGTGACGACAAATACCCGCGCTTCAAAACCTGGTGTGACACGTATTTCACACTAAAGCACCGCCAGGAGCAGCGCGGCATTGGTGGCATCTTTTTTGATGACTTTTCAGAAAGCGGCTTTGATGGCGGCTTGGCGATGATGCAGTCAGTCGGCGATTCGCTCCTGGCAGCCTATTTGCCCATCGTGCAGCGTCGCAAAGACCTGCCTTACAGCCAGCGTGAGCGGGATTTTCAGCTTTACCGGCGGGGCCGCTACGTCGAGTTCAACCTGGTGTGGGATCGCGGCACGCATTTTGGCTTGCAGTCGGGCGGGCGAACCGAGTCGATTTTGATGTCGATGCCGCCGCTCGCCAGTTGG
>JANOTO010000105.1:0-7494 GCA_031416395.1 Rhodoferax sp.
GTGGCAACATGCAGGTATTACGCCAACAGCTTAGTGCCGACATGGCTCTGCTGCGCGAGAAGGCTGGGCCATGAGCGCAGTGATCTTGAGCCCTGCGATGGACGCGATGATGGGCCCTGTCGTTCCACCGAATGTGGATGACAAGTTGGCCGCCGCTTCGCATCGGCTGGCCCTGTCCAGAAACCGTCTGCATCAGGCAGTGACCATGTCGACAGTGTCCGAAAAGCCCCTGACTGCACCCGGATTGGCGAAAGGGTTGGCGAAAGGAGCGATCCATGAATGGTGGGCGCAACATCCGCTGCGCTTGGTCAGTGATGTGACGATCGATACCGCAAAGACGCTGGTGCAGCCCCTGGCCCAACGTCACCCGGTGGCGCTGGTTGCCGGTGCGGCTGCGGTCGGCGCACTGGTGGTTTGGAGCCAACCTTGGCGCTGGTTGCTGACCCCGGCATTGCTGGCGGGGCTGCTGCCCAAAGTGATTTCACATGCGCTTAACAGCACGCCACCCCGGCACTGACACCCCTGCCGATGGCGATTTCTCATTGTTTCAACTTTTAACTTTTACTGGAAACTCACCATGAACCCGCAAAATTCAACTGCTACCAAATTCATCGCGCCGTCACTGATCGCGCTGGCATTGCTCACGCTTTCAGGCTGCGCTGTCACGCGCGGCCAGGAAACCGTGGGTGCATACATTGACGATGCGGCCATCACCTCCACCGTCAAGACACGCTTTATTGAAAGCAAGGAAGTTGACGCGGCCTCGATCAAGGTCGAAACGCTTAAAGGCACGGTGATGCTCTCAGGCTTCGCCAAGAACGCCACAGAAAAGTCGCAGGCGCAAGTGATTGCACGCGGTGTCACCGGTGTGAAGTCGGTTGAAAACGGTATCGCCATTCGTCCCTGACTCTGAAAAAACTCAGAAATTCACGGCACATTTTTCTATAAAACATCAAAGGAAATCAGATGAACTGGGAAACGATTCAAGGCAATTGGAAACAAGTCACTGGCAAAGCCAAAGAGCAATGGGGCAAGCTGACCGATGACGACATGGACGTCATCGCCGGTCGGCGCGACCAGCTCGCTGGCAAGATTCAGGAGCGCTATGGCATTGCCAAAGATGCGGCTGAGAAGCAAGTCGCCGAGTGGGAAGTGAAGGCCACCGACTCCTGGTTTGCCAAAGACAAAACGCCGCTTTGAGCCGTTGAGCGGTTTGGCGAGGGGGCTAATTCAGCCTCTGAGCCTCAGCACCCAGCCCCGCGTTCTTCATTGAACGGCGGGGCTTTTTTTGGTGCCGAAAGGCTTTGCAAACGATCTTGTTAATTGCTATACTATATGTAGCTTTCTATGCAATATATACGAGAGCTAGAGGCCAATTCTGTTCATATTTTGGGCGTTTTCTCTGGTTCTAACCAATAAATTAACTCATAGGTTAATTTTCAAGCCCCAACTCCTGAATCTTGCGGGTGATGGTGTTGCGGCCGATGCCCAGCTTGGTGGCCGCTTCGATGCGTCGGCCACGGGTGTTGGCAAGGGCGGTCAGGATCAGGCGCGACTCAAATCGGCGGGTGAGCGCATCCCAGACGTCGTGGCGACCATTGGCAAGCAACGTCATCGCTTCAGCCTCCAGACCCAGCTCCCAGCCACTGCCTGTGCCCAATGAGGCACCAACCGGTGTGTCGGGTTGCATATCGACATCACTGTCGGTTTGCAGCACGACACCTGGCATGGGGCCGGACTGCTCGTAGATTGCCCCGTGTGCGTCATCGTGAGGCACGACATCAATAATGGGCGCTGCTGCAACGGCTAAGCGCCGTTCAGGCGGCGCATCGTGCGCCACGCCAACTTCAGGCGGCAAGTCCTTCGGCTCGATCACTTGCGCGGGGGCCATCACGGTAAGCCAATGGCAAATGTTCTCCAACTGGCGCACATTGCCTGGGAACGAAAACGTACTCAACCACGCGAGCGCCGCATCCGAAATCCGCTTGGGCTCGATGCCCAGTTGTTGTGCGCTTTGCGTCAGGAAATGGCGCGTCAACATGGGGATGTCATCACGCCGCTCGCGCAGGGCCGGCAGGCGCAGGCGGATGACGTTCAGGCGGTGGAACAGGTCTTCACGAAATGCGCCGTCTTTAACACGCTGTTCCAGATTCTGATGCGTGGCAGCAATCACGCGGACATTGGTTTTAACCGCCGTGTGGCCGCCCACGCGGTAGAAGTGACCGTCACTCAATACACGCAGCAAGCGGGTTTGAAGATCGAAAGGCATGTCCCCAATCTCGTCAAGAAACAGCGTGCCACCGTCGGCCTGCTCAAAGCGGCCCCGGCGCATGGTTTGCGCGCCAGTGAAGGCCCCACGCTCATGGCCAAACAATTCGCTCTCCAGCAAATCTTTGGGAATGGCGGCGGTGTTGATGGCGACGAAGGGCCCGTTGGTTCCCTTGGTGCTCACGTCCCCGCGTGGCGAATGCTTGTGCAGCGCGCGGGCGACCAGCTCTTTGCCCGAGCCGGATTCGCCAGTGATCATCACTGTCACGCTGCTTTGGCTCAAGCGGCCAATGGCGCGAAAGACATCTTGCATGGCGCTGGCCTGACCGAGCATTTCTGGCGCAGCCGCCTCGCTTTGTACGCTCACTTCTTCGCGTTGGCTCTCTTCCACGGCGCGACGAATCAGCTCCACCGCCTTGGGCAGATCGAAGGGCTTGGGCAGGTACTCAAACGCACCGCCCTGAAAGGCGGACACGGCACTGTCCAGGTCAGAAAATGCCGTCATGATGATGACCGGCAAGGCGGGGAATTTGGCTTTGACTTTGTCCAGCAGATCAAGGCCCGATCCACCAGGCATGCGGATGTCGCTCACCAAAATTTGCGGACACTCGTCATCGCTGGCGGTGGCCAGCGCCAGCAGCACATCTTTGGGGTTGGTAAAGCTGCGCGTGGGCAGGTTCTCGCGCAGCAGCGCTTTCTCCAGAACGAAGCGAATTGACTGGTCGTCATCTACTATCCAGATCGGCTTCATGTACTTGGTTGTCCCGGTTGTGGCTGCCCCGATATCACGACCAGATCGATCATCAGGGCAGCGGTATCAAAATCTGAAAATCTGTGCGTCCCGGTGCGCTCTCACACTCGATCGTGCCGTGGTGCTGCTGCACAAAAGTTTGCGCCAGCGTCAACCCCAAGCCAGAGCCTCCCTCCCTGCCTGACACCAGCGGGTAAAAGATGCGCTCCTTGATCGAGTCTGGCACGCCAGGCCCGTTGTCGATGACATGCAATTCCAATGCCAATCGATAGCGCTGCTTGCCGAAGGTGATTTGCCGCGCCACACGGCTGCGAAATGTAATCACAGCTTTGTCCGTCGGATTCGCTGCCGTGATCTTTTCAGCCAGCGCCTGGCAGGCGTTGTGTGCAATGTTGAGCACGGTCTGGATGAGCTGTTCGCGGTCGCCGCGAAACTCGGGGATCGAGGTGTCGTAGTCGCGCACCACGCGCAGACCCTTGGGAAACTCGGCCATGATCAACGAGCGCACCCGTTCGCACACTTCATGAATGTTCACATCACCCACCAGATGCGGCCTGCGGTGCGGGGCCAGCAGGCGATCCACCAGCGTTTGCAGGCGATCCGCCTCACGGATGATGACCTGCGTGTACTCGGTCAGCCCGCGCGACTCGATCTCCATCTCCAGCAGTTGCGCGGCACCGCGAATGCCACCCAGCGGGGTCTTGATTTCATGCGCCAAGTTACGAATCAGCTCTTTGTTGGCCTGCGCCTGGTCGGCCAGTCGGTCTTCGCGGTCTTGCTTGGCCTGCTGCTCTTGGGGCAGCATTTCAATGACGATGTCTCGGCCAATTTCCGTCTGCGTCACGATCACGTGCACGGGAATGGGGTCATGATTGAGCCGCTTGAGCCACGCGTCATAGCGCAACGCAGCAAACTCATTGCCGCCAGCGCCTTGCAAGGCATTGGCCAGCAAGTGCGGCTCCGTGAAGCTGGCGGGGAGGTATGCCCCTTCAATCATGCGCCGGGAGGTGCCCAAGGCATCTTCGAGTGCCGAGTTGGCAAACAGCACGCTGCCATTGGTTTGCACCACAGCCACCAAGGTAGCCAGCAGATCGAAAGCACCGAAGGGATTGGGAGCACCAGTGTCGACATGGGCCGACACACGCTTGGCGTTGGGTTTTTTAGGTGGGGTCAAGCGGCCTATTTTGCCGCACACGCCCAAGCGATGGCGAACTCAGGGGCTATCGCAGTGTCGAGGAGTTTGCGTTGCCAGGCGCAGCACCTCGCCCCAACTCGCGCCGGATACCGGCAATGTCGCTCTCAACACGGCCCAGATTGGCCTTCAGCTCGGCCACGCGATCAAGGTACTTTTGGTAATTGCGTGACTCGTCGCCGCGCTTCTCGGGCTCACCGTTGTTGTACTCCAAGGCCAGCTCGGTCTTGCGCGCCTCGGCCCGGCGCAACTCGGTCTCCATAATGCCTTTGGCATCTGCGTCGCGGGCGCGCTGGTCGCTGGCATCGACTCGTTGGCCAGATGTCCCGGCTGACGGTGTCGCCACTGCGAGCTTCACACCGTTTTGCGCTGTCGCAGGCTTCGTGCCTTGCACCACGGTGACGTTGCCGGTCTCCAGCAGCTTGCAACCGCGCGCTTTAGGGTCGTTGAGAGAGTTGGTGTAGTAGTTGTCATCGCAGCGGTACATGCGATCTGGCGCCTGTGCATGCGCCTGAGTGGCGAACAACGCCGCCAATGACGAAAAGACCAACGGGGCCAAGGGGACGGAATAAGACTGTTTCATGCTTTCTCCACGCATCAAGATGCAGGAATGGCCTGTCAGTATGCGCCAATTGCTCATTTTTTCAAAATTTCGGGGTATTGAGCCAGCCCTCAAAAGCAAAAGAACGGCCGAAGCCGTTCTTTTTAAGAGACAAAGACTGCAATTACAAGGAGTAATACATCTCAAATTCGATGGGGTGTGTGGCTTGGCGCAGACGCGTCACTTCGCCCATTTTGAGTTCGATGTAGGCATCGAGCATGCTGTCGGTGAACACGCCGCCCTTGGTCAGGAAGGCGCGGTCCGCGTTCAGGCAGTCCAGCGCTTGGTCCAGGCTGTGGCACACCGTTGGGATCTTGGCATCTTCCTCAGGCGGCAAATGGTACAGGTCTTTGGTCGCTGCCTCACCGGGGTGAATTTTGTTTTCAATACCGTCAAGTCCAGCCATCAGCAAGGCTGAGAAGCACAGGTAGGGGTTGGCCAGCGGATCTGGGAAGCGCGCCTCAATACGGCGGCCACGCGGGTTGGCTACAAAGGGAATGCGAATTGACGCTGACCGGTTTTTGGCAGAGTAAGCCAGCTTGACCGGTGCCTCATAGCCGGGTACCAGGCGCTTGTAGCTGTTGGTGCCAGGGTTAGTGATAGCGTTCAAGGCGCGCGCATGCTTGATGATTCCGCCCACGTAGTGAAGCGCGGTGTCTGACAAACCAGCATAGCCGTCGCCGGCAAAAATATTTTTGCCGTCTTTGCTGATCGACTGGTGCACATGCATGCCGCTGCCGTTGTCGCCAACGATAGGTTTCGGCATGAAGGTCGCGGTTTTGCCATAGGCATTGGCGACGTTTTGCACGACGTATTTCAAAATCTGCACCCAATCGGCGCGCTGCACCAAGGTGCTGAAGCGGGTGCCGATTTCGTTTTGACCCGCGCCAGCCACCTCGTGGTGGAACACTTCAACCGGAACGCCCAGGCCTTCGAGAATCAAGGACATCTCGGCGCGCATGTCTTGTGTGCTGTCTACCGGTGGCACGGGGAAGTAGCCGCCTTTGACGGTGGGGCGATGGCCGCGGTTGCCGCCTTCAATCTTTTTGCCGCTGTTCCACGGTGCTTCGTATTCGTCGATCTTGAAGAACGCGCCCGACATGTCGGTGTTCCAGCGGACATCATCAAAAATGAAGAACTCTGGCTCGGGGCCGAAAAATGCCGTGTCGCCAATGCCGGTGGCTTTGAGGTACGCCTCGGCGCGCTTGCCCACGGAGCGTGGATCGCGGTCATAGGCCTTGCCGTCGCTGGGCTCGACCACATCGCTGCTCATGAAGAGCGTGGTCTCTTCAAAATACGGGTCACTATTGGCGGTGTTGGGGTCAGGCATCAACTGCATGTCTGAGGCTTCAATGCCCTTCCAGCCTGCAATCGAAGAGCCGTCAAACGCGTGGCCTGAGGTGAATTTGTCTTCGTCAAAATGGGACACAGGCACGGTCACGTGCTGCTCTTTACCCCGGGTGTCGGTGAAGCGGAAGTCAACGAACTTCACTTCATGCTCTTTCACCATCTTGATCACGTCTGCGACGGTCTTGGCCATCAAATACTCCTATTAATTGAAATTGCGAAACTTTGCATCGAGTGAGAATGCAGTTTTTGTGCCAAGACGGGCATTGCGCCAATCTCGCCAAACCGCATATTTTGCCCGATATTCGCGACGGTTTGTCACAATGCTGAAGCGGGTTCTACAGACTACCCCTGCACTAGGCGCTCAATAAATGCTTTATTTTGGTGCATTCCTCGATTTGCACCACTTCAGTGCAAAAATCAATGCCGCACCAATTCTGGGCCGAGTTTGGCGGCAAAGTTTGCCAGGCCTTTGAGCAGCGCCGGGTAAGCACTTTCGACCAAGCCGGGCGCGCCTTTCACGCCCAGTTCGATATGCCGCCCGTACTGGGGATGATCCACACTGGGCAGGCTGAAGACCTTGGCCCCCGCAAAATCGCGCTCAATGTCTTCCATCAGCGGCGTGAGCGTGGCTTCCATCGCGCCGAAGACGATGACGGATTTTTCGATCCAGGCTTTGACTTGATGAAGCGGTTTGTACTTTGAATCGATCACCCATTCGATCATCGGCCACGCCATGACAGGAAATCCAGGCACGAAATAGACTCCCCCACGCTCCCCCACTTCGTGTGGGTCGCTGCCCCCTGAGGGGGCCCTCGCTGCTTGGGGCGGCCCGGCGCGACGCTCGATTGAACTTGCGCAAAAAAATCCGGGTATCTTGTTGTATGGGTTGGGAATGATCTCGGCCCCCATCGGAAACATGCCCATGTTCAGGCGATGGATGTTGTCAGGCCGATCAGGCTCGTAAACAGTGCCTTGCTCGCGCGCAGTATCTTGCATGCGCTCACGAATCAGCGCCTCCGCCTGCGGGTGCAGCGCAAGCTCAACACCCAACGCGCGCGCCGCACACTGGCGGGTGTGATCGTCCGGCGTGGCACCAATGCCACCGGTTGAAAACACGATGTCGCCCGACGCGAAAGCGCGCTTCAAGCTGGCAGTGATGCGGTCTGGCGAATCACCTACGTACTCGGCATAGTCCAGTTGCAAGCCGCGCGCCGCCAGCAGTTCGATCACTTTGGGCAGGTGTTTGTCAGCGCGTTTGCCAGACAGAATTTCATCGCCGATGATGATGAGGCCGAATGCTTTTGTCATGGAGGTGTAGAAGCTGGAAAGCCG
>JANOTO010000106.1:0-3824 GCA_031416395.1 Rhodoferax sp.
CAACCAGCAGCGTGCCCGCACCGCCAAAGCCCATCGCGTATTGCAGGCCGAAGTGCTCGCCCACATAGCCGCCCAACAGTGCGCCGGGGCCTGCGGGCAGCAGGATCAGCCAGCGCATGGTGCTGGTCATGCGGCCCAGCAAGGGCGCGGGAGTAACGGCCTGGCGCAGTGCCAAAAAGTTGATAAAAAGCAAAATGGCACCGACCGCGCCGAGCAGCAACATCACCACAAACTGAAAATTGCCCAGCATGCCAGGTGACGCAAAGGCCAACTGCAGCCAGCCCACGCCGGTGCAGACGATGCCCAGCACCAGGCAGGGACCGGGGCCCAGGCGCTTGGAGATGCGGTTGCCAAAGACGCTGGCCGCCACCGCGCCAAAACCGATGGCGGTGTAGCTTAAGCCCACCTGCTGCTCGCTCAAGCCCAGCGTGCGCACCGCAAACAGGATTTGCGCGACAAGGGCAGAGTGGGTGAAAAACTGCCACGCGCCGACCACGATGGCCATACTGGGCAGCAGGGGCTGGTGGCGCACAAAGCTCAAACCCTCCTTCAGATCGCGCCAGAAGTGCGGGTCGGCGTTGGTCTGCACCACTTCGTTGATGCGCACGCCGCGCAGAATAAGCACACTGGTCAGCAGCATCAAAGCATCAGCCAGCAAGGCGAATGGCGCGCCCACCAGCTTGATCAGCAAACCCGCCAAACCAGGGCCAACCACCTCTGCGCCCGAGCCCGCCAGCGCGTTTTTGGCATGCGCCTCGACCAAACGTTCGCGCGCAACGACTTGCGTCAGAACAATTTGGGCTGCCGTGCCGACGATGACAAACCCGCAACCGAGCGCAAAGCCGATGGCGTAGAGGTAGCCCATGGTCAACCAGCCCAGTGCCCAGACCGCAGGCACGCTGGCCAGCACGAACGAGATCAGCAACTCTCCGATGATATAGACCGGCAGCTTGCGCACACGATCCAGCCACACGCCCGAAGGCAGGGACAGCAGCACGAAGGGCAGCAGCTCCATCATGGTCAAGAGGCCCATCTGCGTGGGGCTGGCGTGCAGCAGCACGGCGGCAGTGAGCGGCAGTGCCAGAAGGGTGACCTGCTGGCCCAGCGAGCTGATCAGGATCGACAGCCACATCCGCCGGTAGACGGGGTCACGCAGCAGGTCGTTGCTGGGTAACTTGAAGGGGTTGATGAAGCGGGCCAGCAAGTCAAATTAACAGGCACGCAGCCTGGGTTTGCCCGTTGATCTGGCGTAGCAACGGCAGCTCTTTGGCACACCTGTCTTGCGCCTTGGGGCAGCGCGTTCTGAACGTGCAACCCGAGGGCGGATTCACCGGCGAGGGCAAATCGCCTTGCAGAATTTGCACCGTTTTGCTGCGCTCACGACGCGGGTCGGGGATAGGAATTGCCGACAGCAACGCCTGCGTGTACGGATGCATGGGATTGGCGTACAACGCCTCTTTTTGAGCCAGCTCGACCGCGCGGCCCAGGTACATCACCATGATGCGCTGGCTGATGTGCTTGACCACCGCCAAATCATGCGCGATGAAGACCAGCGCCAAGCCCATCTCGGCTTGCAGCTCTTTGAGCAGGTTGATGATCTGCGCTTGAATCGACACATCCAGCGCCGATACCGGCTCATCGCAAATCACCAGCTTAGGGCCTAGAACCAGCGCGCGCGCAATGCCAATGCGCTGGCACTGGCCGCCTGAGAACTCGTGCGGGTAGCGGTTGAACTGCTGCTCGGTCAGGCCCACACGTTTCATCATCTGGCGCACCTTTTGCGCCACCTCGTCGCTGGGCATGTCGGGGTAATGCGTCTTCAACGGCTCGGCGATGATGCGCCCCACCGTCATGCGCGGGTCGAGCGAAGCCAGCGGGTCCTGAAAAATCATCTGCACGCTTTTGCGCACGGTCTGCCAGGCGGCTTTGTCTTTGGCTTGCAGGTCTTGGCCTTGCCAGGTGATGCGGCCCGAAGTGGCGGGAATCAAATTGAGCAGGCCGCGCGCCAGGGTCGATTTGCCGCAGCCGGACTCGCCCACGATGCCCAGCGTTTCGCCCGGCATGATGTCAAGCGACACACCATCCACCGCCTTGAGAATGCGCGCAGGTGCCCAGGGCACCAATGACTCGCTGGCCAGCTTGAAGTGAACTTTGAGATCGCGAACGGACAGCAGCGGCTGTGTACTCATGCTGCTTCCTCCAGCGCCACTGGCACGCTCTGAGTGCCCTGCAAAACCTCAGCGGGGCTTTTGAAACAGGCGCGCAGCACGTCAGTGGCCTCCTCACCGACGGTACGCGTGGCGACCAACGGCGGCATCGCGCTGCGGCATTGCTCCATGACAAAAGTGCAGCGCTCGCTGAACGGGCAACCTGGTGGCAGACGCGACATATTGGGCGGCACGCCAGGGATCGCCACCAGCGCCTGGTCGCGAGCCTCCAGGCGCGGCACCGCCCCGAGCAGGCCCACGGTGTAGGGGTGGCTAGGTCGGTAAAAAATCGACTCCGCCGTCCCCTGCTCCATGATGCGGCCACCGTAGAGCACGATGACTTCATTGCACAGGCCCGCGACCACGCCCAGGTCATGCGTGATCATCACAATCGCCGTACCGAAGTCGCGCTGCAAGTCACGCAAGAGCGAGATGATCTGCGCTTGAATCGTCACGTCCAGCGCGGTGGTCGGTTCATCGGCAATCAGTACATCGGGCTCACACAGGAGCGCCATGGCAATCATCACGCGCTGGCGCATGCCGCCCGAGAACTCATGCGGATACTGGCCCAGGCGGCGCGCTGCCTCGGGGATTTTGACGGCATCCAGCGCCTTCAGAGCGCCTGCACGGGCTTGCGCGCGGGTCATGCCCTTGTGGAATTCCAGCACCTCGGTCATCTGGCGCTCTACCGTCAAATACGGGTTGAGCGAGGTCATCGGGTCTTGAAAAATCATCGCCACCCGGTTGCCGCGAATCTTGTTGAGGTCTTTGGCCTGCATGTTCAGCAAGTCCTGTCCGTTGAACTTCACCTCGCCACTGGCGCGCCCGTTGGCAGCCAACAAGCCCATCATGGCCAACACCGACTGGCTTTTGCCCGAGCCGCTCTCGCCCACGATGCCCAGCGTCTGGCCACGTTCGAGTTGGAAATTAATGCCGTTCACCGCCGTGACGCGTCCATCGGGCGTTTCAAACTGAACGCCCAGGTTGTTAACTTCTAGCAATGCCATCTTCTTGATTAACGCTGCTTAGCGCTCTTTGGGGTCAAGCGCGTCGCGCAAGCCATCGCCAATGAAATTGAAACAATACAACGTGATCGACAGCAGCGCTGCGGGGAACAACAAAATCCACGGCGTGGCCTCCATCGAAGTGGTGCCATCATGAATGAGCACGCCCCAACTGGTCATCGGCTCTTGAATGCCAAGGCCCAAAAATGAGAGCACAGACTCCGTCAAAATCACGCCCGGTACGGTGACGGTGGTGTAGATCACCACAATGCCCAGCAGATTCGGCACGATGTGCGAGAAGATGATGCGCGTGGTCGATACGCCCATGGCCCGCGCCGCCTCGACAAACTCGGTCGACCGCAAGGAGAGCGTTTGCCCGCGCACCACCCGCGCCATGTCCATCCACGAAAACGCGGTGATGGTGAGCACCACCAGATGGAAGTCGCGCCCCAAGATGGTCACCAGCAAAATTGCGATCAGCAGATAGGGGATGGCATACATCATGTCCACAATCCGCATCATCAGCGCATCCACCTTGCCACCCAAGAAGCCGGCGGTCGCACCCCAAATGATGCCGATGGTGACGGACGACAAAGTGGCCAGCACGCCGACC
>JANOTO010000107.1:0-3905 GCA_031416395.1 Rhodoferax sp.
CTCAACCGCCAGTGCAGCCCATTTGCCGTTAGGGTTACTTCAAGCCGTCCTGAACCAGGTCGATTACGGGTTGGCGGTGGTCGACGCTCAGACCCATCGCCTGATTTTTGCCAATGCCCAGGCCCAAAGCGCTTTGCACTGTGAAAGCACGCAGGCCAGTGGTTTGTGCGTAAAGCACGGATACCTGCACGCGCGTGACACGCAACACGCTGAATCGCTGAGTACCGCTCTGGCCAAAACGGCCACGCGGGTTCGCGGCTTGCTGCGCTTGGGAGGCAGTGGCTCCGAGCAGAGCGTCGCCGTCATGCCGCTGGCAGGTTTTGCCATGCCCGCAACGGCTCGACACAGCTGCGGACCTAGGGATTCTGACGACGAATACGATTACGTTGATGCCAAAGACACGACGGCGCAGGAGTCCAACCTCGCGCTGCTGGTATTTGCCAAGCAACAGCTTTGCGACACCACCACGGTGACCCTGTTTGCCCGCGAAAGCGGCCTGACCAGCGCTGAAGGCCAGGTGCTGGCCCAAGTCTGCAAAGGCCTGCGACCCGCGCAAATCGCCACCCACCAGGGCGTACAGGTGTCCACGGTGCGCACGCAACTGCGCGCCATTCGCCACAAGACAGCCAGTGACAGCATGCGCGAACTGGTGCGAAAAGTCTCGTCTTTGCCAACAGTGGCGCGTTATCGACCCGGCTTCTTGGGCGCCCAGGATGCAGGCCTTGCGGCTTGAGCGATAAAGAACCCGCTTTAGGCACTAATTAACCTACAGGTTAATTTTTAGCGACTTTGACCAGATTCGTGATACTTTGCGAACAAAATAGGTGCCTAGCTCTCGTATAAATTAGAAAAATAACTATTTATTTAGTAGCATACAGATTGCTGATTGAAGCCTCTCAGCGTTTGCTTGAGCCAAGCGGCCTGAATTTGGATACAGTCCAAGTTTTCAACCTGAGCGCAACCCGCTGCACCGACCATGCCCGCCGCAACTCCACATGCCAGCGTTCACACCGCCTACGCCGGACGGCCTGCCACCGATCTGCTCAACGAGCTGGCACTGCTGGGCGAAGTGCGCCGCTATCGCAAGGGCACCATCCTGATTCATGAGTCGGATGTGGGCGAGTCGCTTTTCATCATCCTGGCAGGCCAGGTTAAGGCCTACAGTGTGGATGCGAACTACAAGGAGATCACCTTTGGCGTGTTTGGGCCGGGCGAGTATCTGGGCGAGATGGCGCTGGATGGTGGCTCGCGCTCAGCCAGCGTGATCACGCTACAGGCCACCACCTGCTCGGTGGTCACGCGCACGACGCTGCTGGGCTTCATCGCCAAGCAACCCGAGTTCGCGCTGGAGCTGCTCTCCAAAGTGATCAACCGCCTGCGCCTGACCACCACCAGCGCGCGCAACCGGGCCTTCATCGACGTCTATGGTCGGCTCACCAGCGTGCTGCTAGCGCTGACCAAACCGCAGGACGACGGCACGCAGCGCATTGAAGAGCGGATCACTCACCAAGAGATCGCCAGCCGCGCCGGTTGCAGCCGCGAGATGGTCAGCCGCATCCTCAAAGATCTGGAGACCGGTGGCTATGTGCGGGTGGACGAGCGGCGCATTGTGATCGTCAAGAAGCTGCCCCTGCGCTGGTAGATTCGGCTGTCAATTGCGGCTGGCAGAGCCGCCATGGGGGGTTTCATCCCCAAAATGGATGAAGAAAATCACCCGAAGACTTGCGAAATTCCGCCACCTCCGCACAAAATGTTTCATCGGGTAACGGGCTCGCTCCTTGTACGTGGCACCTGCGCTCGCCGGACTGAATTTTTGACAGGCAGGGGAACATAATGCATCGCGATTTACTGATCAAAAGCCGCACCTTGGGCGGTAGCAGCGACCTGACGCTGCTGGCAACCATCAAACCTGGCTTCATTGATTCGCTGGATTCGGTCACCTTCAAGACTCGCATCAAGCGGGTTTTGGCGACTCTGCACGGCGCCAGGCAAACCACTTATGAATACGCACCCGCACGGCTTTTGTCAGATTCGATTGAGCGCGTCGGCGTCATTTTGTCCGTGCGGGTGGCGGTGCTCGAACCCGAAGACAAAGTGCTGCTGGTGGTAACTTTTGACGGCAACTGGGAGTCCTATATCCGCGTGCTTTGGGACAAAGTGGGCACCCTGCTGGACCTGATTTTTTGCAGCACCGTGGATTACATCACCGCCTACAACCACCGCTTTGACGAGTGGACGCAGTGGGCCGCGCGGGTACAAGTGGAGAGCAGTTTTTTTTATGGCCCGCCCGACTTCACAGCGCGCGACATGCTGTTTCACCGTCGCGCCGAGCGCATGCACCAGCGCGGCTTGGGCAGCGAACTGAATGATTTGAGGGCCGTGGCGCCCACGGCTGAAATGGCCGTGCAGCGGGTGTTGACTGCTGCCGTCGGCGCGGGCGGGGCACCGCCGGTGCCTGATGACGACTTGCCAATCACACCAGCCTTCGGTGCGGGTCCGAGAGAAAGGGCGGGACGCACGGGGTATGAGCGAATTCGCGGCGGCTTGCAGTCGGTGTCTGGGCTGTACCGGTTGACGGACTTGTTCAGACCCAAAACGACGGATGGCGACGTGCTACGCCTCGCATCACGTGATTTGCTGTTGGAGTTTGTGCAGTTGTGGCCACACGTGCCGCAAGCGGACAAAGACAAACTGGCGTTGCGTTTTCAACGGCCTCTTGACTGGCTGTTTCTTAAACCACCCCAGCAGGAGCCCGTCAATCGCCCCAAAATTCCGCTTGCTTCAGCACAACCCGACAAGGTGCCCAATGCCATTCTGGCGGACATTCAAGGCGGCATTGTGCGCTCGTATGGCAAAGTCACGCACGGGGCCTTGATGCTCTTGGCGGTGCGCGACCTGGCATCCGCTAGTGCCCTGATGACCTGGCTTACCGCGAACGTAACGCGGGGTGACGACCTTCGCGACTCCAGCCCCCATGCGCCTTATTGCAACGTCGGTTTTACCGTTGCGGGGCTTAGAGCGCTGGGCCTGGACGACAGCACGCAGGCGCTGTTTCCAGAGGAGTTTCGCCAGGGCATGGCGGCCAGGGCAGGCTTGAACGGCGACGTTCGCAACAACCACCCCAGGCGCTGGCGGCTGCCGGTGCGGCTGGACGGGCTTAAACCCAACACATCAACACCCTCCACCGCGCAGACTGCCGCCACTGATCCGCAGGATCCAAAAACTATTGAACTCGACACCGTGCATGTGGTGCTACAACTTCGCTGCTTGGCGGCTCAAGGTGTGCCGCTTGACCTCAGCCTCACAGACCCGGCCCACCCGCTAAATGGGGCGGCTCAAGCGTTCTTGCAAGCCAACCCGGGCGTCACACTGCTGGCCGCGCAAGAAATGCTGCGTCGACCCTACCCGGGCAAACCGGGGCTGTCCAAAGAGCACTTCGGCTTTGCCGACGGCGTGGGGCAGCCCGCAGTTGAAGCCGACGCTGAATTTGACGGTGGCATCAACGCCACCAATCGCGCTCACCTGGGCGACGTGGTTCTGGGTCATGGCAATTCAGGCGAATTGGCGCAGGACATCCGAGACCCCCATCTGCCTGAGACCCGTAAAGTCCGCCTTGAATGGCTGACTAATGGCAGTTTTTTAGTGGTTCGAAAGTACAGGCAATTTGTAGGGCGGCTCGAAACTGCGGTGCAACAGACGGCGGCCGACATGGCCGTAAAACTGGGCGGTATGTCAGACGATTACACCGAGATCGTCTACGAAAAACTCATGGGCCGCCAGCGCGATGGGTCGCCGCTGGTGCCGTCCACAGGTATCAACAATTTCAATTACGCCGAAGATCCCCAAGGCAAGCTGTGCCCTTTGCACTCGCACGTTCGCCTGGTGCACCCGCGGGACTCGGCCGC
>JANOTO010000108.1:0-4346 GCA_031416395.1 Rhodoferax sp.
ATACAGCGCGCCCAAAATCACACCGTGCGCGAGCGGAAAGGCTACGAGCAGGACGCCCACACCCAGCACCAGCCAGGTTTCATTGGCATCCCAAAAGGGGCCGATGCTGGCGATCATGGTGTCTTTCTGCGCGTCATCCGCCTGGCGCATCAACACGCCCACGCCCAGGTCGTAGCCGTCCAGAACGACGTAGGCGAGCATTGACAGCGCCATCACCAGTGCAAAAACCAGCGGCAGCCAGCCTGCCGGTTGAGTCAGGTCGGGGATCAACTCAAGCATGTCGCACCTGCGGGCCGTTGGTGGCGTCGGGGTCATTGGCGTTGAGGGGTTGTGCACCCTTCATACCCTTGCGTGCCAGATGAAACACCACGCTGACATACGCCACCAGCAGCGCAGCGTAAAGCGTGAGGTACATCGCCAGCGTCAACGCAATGTTGGCTGCGGGCACGGTTGATGCGGCTTGTGCGGTGGTCAGCACGCCCTGCACCAGCCAGGGCTGGCGACCGATCTCGGTGACGTACCAACCAGCCACCAAGGCTAGCCAACCAGAGAACGTCATCGCCACCAGCACGCGCATTAGCCACTGCGGCAAAATCTCGTTTTTACGCATTTGCCAAGCGCTGAACCAGCTCACCGCCAGCATCAGCAGGCCGGTGCCCACCATCACCCGAAACGCCCAGAACACGGGGCCGACGGGCGGGTGCTTGTCGCCAAACTCCTTGATGCCTTTGACCTCGCCGTCAATGTCATGCGTGAGGTAGAGCGAGGCGAGCTTCGGGATGGCGATCTCATATTTGTTCGACTGGGTCGCCTTGTCAGGAATCGCAAACAGCACCGCTGGCGCGCCGCGTTGGGTTTCCCAAATGCCTTCCATCGCCGCGATTTTGGCGGGCTGGTGCTCCAGCGTGTTCAGGCCGTGCAAGTCGCCCACAAAAATCTGCATCGGAATCAATACCGCAGCGGCATAGACGCCCACCTTCAGCGTGGCAAGCACATCGCGCCCACGATCTTGGCGCAGCCAGCGGTAAGCGCTGATGCCTGCCAGCAGGAACGACACGGTGAGGCCCGAGGCAATCAGCATGTGCGTCAATCGATACGGGAACGACGGGTTGAAGATCACCTCGAACCAACTGGTGACATGCGCCTTGCCATCAATCATCACGAACCCGGCAGGCGTGTGCATCCACGAGTTGAGCGCCAAGATCCAGAAGGCTGACATCGTGGTGCCAAACGCCACCAAGAACGTGGCCAGCGTGTGCACGCGCTCGCTCACCCGTCCGCGGCCAAACAGCATGATGCCCAGCATCGTCGCTTCCAAAAAGAAAGCAGTCAGCACCTCATACGCCAACAGCGGCCCGGCAACATTACCCACCGTGTTCATGTAGCCCGGCCAGTTGGTGCCAAACTGAAAACTCATGGTGATGCCGCTGACGACGCCCAATGCAAACGTCAACGCAAAAATCTTGATCCAGAATTGGTACGCGTCCATCCAGTGCTGCTGCCCGGTGGCGACAAAGCGCGTCTTGAAATACAGCAGCGCCCATCCCATCGAAATGCTGATGGTGGGGAACAAAATGTGAAACGTGATGTTGGCCGCAAACTGCATGCGGGCCAGGATGAGCGGGTCAAGCGTGTCCATATCAGGCTCCTCAGAATTCAGTAGGGGCGGTTTGCGAAGGTGAAAAGACGTTCTTCACCTTGTCTTTCATCTCCAACAGTTTTTGCACTTTGGAGCCCATCTTCATCAGGCTGACCAGCGTGTCACTGTCCATCTTTTGCACATCGTCCAGCCAGTCGGTCATGCGCTCAATGAACTCGTGCATCTGGCGCATGCGGGCTTGCGCGTGGATGTCTTCGGCCACGCTGGGCTGCTCCATCAGCGCATCGCGCAGCATCGACAGCGTGGGGTCAATCTCGCGCTTGCGCCGCTCAGCCGCCAGCGTTCGGAAGATCGCCCACACGTCGTCGGGCGCTTGGAAATACTCACGCCGATCATTCGGCAAGTGAATCAACTTCACCAAGCCCCACGACTGCAATTCCTTCAGCCCCATGCTCACATTCGAGCGCGAAAACGCCAGCGCCTCGCCCACCTCGTCCGCATTGAGCGGCTTGGAGGCCACAAACAGCAGCGCATAAATCTGCCCCACCGTGCGGTTAACCCCCCAGCGGCTGCCCATCTCGCCAAAGTGCATCACGAACTGCTGGGTGAGTGGGGGTAAGTTCATTTCAGAGTGCTTTCTTTGAATTCCTGTGATTTCAGTATTTTCTGGAAATTGGAGAATCGATGCAACTTGCTTCGACAGTAGCTGAGTTTCCTGCGGGGGTATTGGCGGTTGAGAGAACGGCGGTCGAAAGAGATGCCGATTGAGTTAAAAATAAACCTGTGAGTTAATTTTTGTCAAAATGGCGATAAAAAGCCGAAATTGCGAATGAAATAGTGCCTTAGCTCTCGAATAATATGCGTCAAAAGCTATATATGGTATAGCGTTTTAGCGACGGCATTCAATCCCCCACAATGCGCCGCTCGCGAATCAGCGTGCCAAAGCGCGCGGTGTCGGCTTGGGCTTTGGCGGCAAACTCAGCCGGGGTCATGGGTGCCGCCTCGCCACCCAGGGCGGCGATTCGGTCTTTCACGGCCTGGGTTCCCAGAATCTTATTGATCTCGCGGTTGAGCCGCGCGACGATGTCTGCGGGCATCCCGGCGGGGGCGTAGAAGCCAAATACGGTATCCATGTCAAAACCTTTGAGGCCGACTTCATCCAGCGTCGGCACATCGGGGAACAGTGGCGAGCGCTTGAGGCTGCCCACGGCCAGCAGCTTGAGTTTGCCAGCGCGCACCTGGTTCAGCCCGATGCCGGGGTCGAACATGAAGTCCACTTGGCCCGCCAGCAAATCCTGCATCGCCGGGGCCGCGCCACGGTAAGGCACGTGCACGGCGAAAGACTGCGTCATGTCCTTGAACATTTCTCCCGCCAAGTGCGGCGATGAGCCGTTGCCTGGTGTGCCGAAGCTCAGCTTGCCAGGATTGGCCTTGATGTAAGTGATGAAGCCACGCACATCGCTCACCGGCAGGGTTGGCTTAACCTCCAGAAACACCAGGACGCGGGCCGCAGCGGCCACGGGGATGATGTCTTTGGTCGGGTCAAACGGCATCCTGGGGTAGATCGCCGGGTTGATCGACACCAAGCCGCCGGAGGTGAGCAGCAGGGTGTAGCCGTCGGGCGGCGCTTTAGCCAGCGCGTCACCGCCGATGTTGCCGCCCGCACCGGCGCGGTTGTCGACCACCACGGTCTGGCCCAGCGCCTCTTGCAGCGGCACACTGATGGCGCGCGCAATCTGGTCAGCGGCACCGCCGGGCGGGAAGTTGACGATCAGGCGAATCGGCTTGGCTGGCCAGGCTTGGGCAGATGCGGTGAGCGGCATCAGTGTGCTGATTCCAACAAGGAGCACTGACGTTGCCCATGTGATTTTTTGAAGTACGGTCATGGTGTGTCTCTCGTAGTTTTGATGACTGGGGTTGTTCGACAAAGGCGCTGTTATGCGCCATCCACTTCGACCAGCGTCGGCTCGGTGGCCGCGAGCGCATCGCGCAACACGCCTTGCAGCAGCGCGGGGTCGCTGACCGTCACTGCGGCACAGCCTTGGCCACGGGCCAGTGCGGTGAAGTCGATATCAGGTAAATCCGTGCCTTGCAACACTTCACCCGGCTTGAAGCCAAAGGCGGGCGCGAAGTCTTGCAGCGCGGCGTAGCGACGGTTTTTCAGGATGATGAAGGTGATGGGCAGCTTGAGTTGGGCGGCACTCCACAGCGCCTGGATCGAATACATCGCGGAGCCGTCGCCTATCAGTGCAATCACTTTTTTGCTCGGCTGCGCCAGCGCCACGCCCACAGCAGCGGGCATGCTGTGGCCCAGGCCGCCGCTGCACATGGTGTAGAACGTGCCGCTTTGCGTGATGGGCAGATAGCGATGCATGACAGAGCGGGCACTGGGCGCTTCTTCCACCACGATCGACTCGGGCGTGCGCAGCTCGGCAAGCGTTTGCAGTACAAATGCCACCGACATCAGTGGCGATGGTGCTGCGCGAGGCGGTTGAGCGCGCGGCGCAGGCGAGGTGCGCTGTGCGAGGTTGGATGGGGCAGGGCGGGCCAGCAAGTCCAGCAACCCTAAGCGAATGCCGCCGACAGCCGAGGTGCCGGTGGGCGCCCAGGCTGCGATCTGCGGGTCTTCAATCAACTGCACCAGCGCGGCACCCGCAGGCAGGTGCGGCCCGGTGCCTTCGACGTGGTACGTGAACGCAGGCGCACCCAAGGCAAAAATCACATCGTGGCCGCCCAGCAGTGCCAC
>JANOTO010000109.1:0-1545 GCA_031416395.1 Rhodoferax sp.
GTGAACATTGCGCTGATTTACGCCATCTCGCCCGTGCTGATCGTGGCGGCCTCGGCGCTGTGGCTCAAAGAGCGCATTACCGCCATTCAGCTCGGCGGCGTGATACTGGCGTTGGCGGGGGTGCTGCACGTGATTCTGAAAGGGCAGTGGGCGGATCTAAACGCCGTGCAGTTCGTGGCGGGCGATGGCTGGGTGCTGGCCGCAGCGGTGTCGTGGGCAGCCTATTCACTGCTATTGAAAAAGTGGCACAGCCCGCTGTCCGCCAGCGCACGCCTGTCGGTGATCAGCCTGTCGGGTGTGCTGGTGATGTTGCCGTTCACGGTCATTGAAGCGATGCAGAACCCACTGCCTGTGCTGACGCTGCCGGGCCTGGGTTTGGCGCTGGCGGCGGCAGTGCTGCCGGGTTACGGGGCCTATTTGGCGTTTTCAGTCATGCAGCGCGAACTGGGCGCGGCGCGGGTGAGCGTCATGCTGTACCTGGGGCCAATTTACGCGGCCGTGATCGCCTGGATGGTGCTGGGCGAACCACTTCGACTGCATCACTACGTCGGCATGGCGCTGGTGTTGCCGGGAATCTATTTGGTGAACCGCAAGAGCTAAGCTAATTCAAGCCGCTTGCAAATCTCAAGCGTCGCCGCGCTCTGGTTCATGCTGTAGAAATGCAGGCCCGGTGCGCCGCCTGCGCGCAATTGTTCGCACAGGTCGGTCACGATATCCAGGCCAAAGGCTTTGATGCTGGCGCTGTCGTCACCAAAGGCTTGCAGGCGTAGGCGAATCCAGCGCGGGATTTCGGCACCGCAGGCATCCGAGAAACGCATCAACTGGGTTGAGCTGATGATGGGCATGACACCCGCTACAACGGGAATCGTCGCCCCCAGGCGGTCGGTGTCTTCCAGAAAACGGAAGTACGCGTCTGAATTGAAAAAATACTGCGTAATGGCCGAGCTGGCACCCGCGCGCACCTTGGTCAAGTAGGCTTGCAAATCGGCTTCGGGTGACTTGGCCTGGGGATGCACTTCGGGGTAGCAGCCGACTTCAATGTGGAAGTGATCACCCGTCTCACTGCGGATGAACTCAATCATCTCGCTGGCGTATTTGAACTCGCCAAACGCACCGTAGCCGCTGGGCAAATCACCGCGCAGCGCCACCATGCGCTGAATGCCAGCGGCTTTGAAACTTGCCAGTTGTGCGCGCACGCTGTCGCGCGTGGCACCAATGCACGAGAAGTGCGGTGCGGCGGCAAAGCCGTCGGCCAGAATTGCTTGCACGGTTTGCATCGTGCCGTCTTGCGTAGAGCCGCCAGCGCCGTAGGTCACGCTGAAAAATTCCGGTTTGAGTGTGTAGAGCTTCTGCCGCACCGCCACTAGTTTTTCGACGCCCTCGGGCGTTTTGGGTGGGAAAAACTCGATGCTGACGGGAATGTCGTTGGAGCTCATGGGATCACATTCAATCTTGCGTGAACGAAAAACTCGCGGTTGCCATCACCGCCTTGGATCGGACTTTCAAACCAGGCTTTGAGGCTCAAACCCAGCTCGGCATAGCAGT
>JANOTO010000110.1:0-1766 GCA_031416395.1 Rhodoferax sp.
ATGGATCACGCCTGGCGCATGCGCTCTTACATTGACCTGGCTGCGCTGCCCGCCGAGCAGCGGTCTAAAGTGTTGCCCTACATCGGCCAATGGGCCAACAGCGCGGCCAGCATGGGTGGCCCTGCCGTGTTTGCGGCGACCAGCCAATTCCACGCGGTGCGCCTGGCTGCTGTGAAGGCGTGCAGTGTCTATGACTACGTGATCTCGCCCACGTCGCCCGTGCCGGCGTTTGCTGCAGAGCTGCCGTCGCCCACCAACGACCCTTTGCGTGGGCTGGAGCACATCGGTTTTACGGTGCCGTACAACATGTCGGAGCAGCCTGCTGCGTCGATCAACTGCGGCTACACGAGCGGTGGTCTACCTATCGGCCTGCAGATTGCGGGGCAGCGGTTTGATGACCTGGGCGTGCTGAAGGTGTCGCGGGCGTATGAACTACTTCGTACCGGTCAACGGCCTTGGCCGACACTGCCAAACGCATGATTGCAGACTACCTCGGTAACCCTCTTACGCTCCAAGACGCAGTTAGCCTTGGCGCGGTGAACGACTTTGTCGAGGGCTTCATCGCCTGCGAAGCGCGCGCGGTGAATGTGCTGCGAATATCGGGTGTTGACCACAGCCCGTTGGTTCAAGCCTATTGCGCGGCGCTGCACATGTTTGCTGAGTCGCGCGATGCCACGTCCAATGCACGTCCGTTTATAGATCGGGCGCGGGCCGCTTCAGACCAAGCCTCGATTCGTGAACAGCGCTTTGTGGCCTGCGTTGAAGCCTGGGTCAACGGCGACATTGCGCACGCCGCCAAGTTGCACGAAGAGCAGGCCCGCGAGTTCCCGCGCGATCTGGTGTCGATCAAGCTGGGGCAGTATCACTTGTTCAATTTGGGCGATGCACCCGGCATGCTGCGCCTGGCCTTGGCCGCGCTGCCGCACGCGGGCGATGTGGCGTATCTGCACGGAATGGCCGCGTTTGCGTGGGAGCAATGCCATCTGCTGGATCAAGCAGAGGTCGCTGCGCGCAAAGGCATCGCGCTGTGCCGCAAGGAGCCGTGGGCGCACCACGCGTTGGCGCATGTGATGCTGACGAATGGCCGCATCACCGAGGGCCAGGCCTTCATGAACGAGATGAGCGACACATGGACGGGGTTGAACTCCTTCATGGTGACGCACAACTGGTGGCACCAGGCGCTGTTTGGGCTGGAGCTAGGCCAGCACGACGACGTTTTGCGCCTCTATGACGAGCGGGTGTGGGGCGTGGCGAAGGACTACTCGCAGGATCAGGTAAACGCCGTGTCGCTGCTGGCGCGGTTGGAGCTGTGTGGCGTGGATGTAGGCGAGCGCTGGCAAGACGTGGCGCTCTACCTGAAGACGCGCGTGAACGATCATGTACTGCCGTTTCTGGATTTACATTACCTGTATGGCCTTGCCCGCGCGGACATGCCAGAAGCTGGCGAGTTAATGCGCAGTTTGAAGGATCATGCGGCCAGTAAAGCGCAGTCCAAATCTGTGTGGGAGCAGGTTGCAGTGCCCGCAGCACGGGGATTGCTCGCTCACGCGCTAGGCGATTTCCCGCGCGCCGCAACGCTGCTTGCGCAGGCCGTGCCCAAGCTTGCTGCAATCGGCGGCAGCCACGCGCAGCGTGATTGGTTTGATCAGATTTACTTGGACGCTCTCATGCGATCGGGCCGCTGGGCCACGGCTCAACAAATCGTGCAGCAGCGCCTGCGTGCGCACCCCGAGTCACTTCGCATGAAGTGCCAGGGCGAGCGAATC
>JANOTO010000111.1:0-4278 GCA_031416395.1 Rhodoferax sp.
ATAACGCCCCAAGGGCGGCGTACTGCCCGCCACCCAGCTCAGATCTTCGGCCGACAGCGAGTGCGATTGCAGCCACGCGTGGTCGTGCCCCTGCACCACCCACAGCGTGTTGGTATCGACATCTTTTCGCGCCACAAACCACGGTTGGTGCTCGCCCACGCCGCGCTGGCCACGCGCTTGCGCGGCTTTTAAATCGGCGCCTTTGGCCTTGATGCCACCAATGCCAATGCCTTGGCGCTGGCCCAGCGTGTAAAAGCTCAAGCCCACGTGCTCGCCCAACACGCGGCCCCGCTCGTCCTTGATCGGGCCGGGCTCTTTGGCGATAAAGCGGTTCAAAAATTCACGAAACGGCCGCTCGCCAATGAAGCAGATGCCGGTGGAGTCTTTCTTTTTCGCGTTGGGCAGGCCAATGTCAAGCGCGATTTGGCGCACGGCACTTTTTTGCAACTCGCCCACGGGGAACAGGGTTTTGCTCAACTGCGCCTGGTTCAGTCGGTGCAAAAAATAGCTTTGATCTTTGCTCGCGTCCAACCCTTTAAGCAACTCGTGCTTGCCTGTGTTTTCGTTCAGCCGCACCCGCGCGTAATGCCCGGTGGCGATGTGTGAGGCCCCCAGCCGCATGGCGTGATCCAGGAAGGATTTGAACTTGATTTCGGCGTTACACAAGATATCGGGGTTGGGCGTGCGCCCAGCGCGGTACTCATGCAAAAACGCGGCGAAAACGCGGTCTTTGTACTCGGCGGCAAAGTTGACGTGCTCAAGCTCAATGCCCAGCACGTCGGCCACGGCTGCGGCATCGACGAAATCGACGTTGGAGGCACAGTACTCCGTGTCTCCTTCATCGTCCCAATTCTTCATGAAGATGCCCACCACCTCGTGCCCCTGCTTTTTTAGCAGGTGGGCGGTGACGGCGGAGTCGACGCCGCCGCTTAGGCCCACCACGATGCGCTGTTTGACAGTCATGGTTGATTATCCCAGCCGATTTGTTCTTGGGTATGCTATTATAAAAATAGCAATAAAACCGCTTTACTCGAGAGCTAAGGCGGTATTTTGTTCGTATTTTTGAGTAAAAGCAGGTTTTTTGCGAATAAATTAACCTGCAAGTTAATTTATTGCCACCTCAACTCGGTTTGTGATGCATTGGTTCAAATCGCCCCCTGCTCGCGCAAGCCAGCAACACGCTGGGGGCTGTAGCCCAACGTCGTCAAAATCGCATCGGTGTGTTGGCCCAGCGCGGGCACGCCATCCATGCGCGGTGGGCTGTGCTGCCACGAGCCAGGAGGCAACAGGGCGGGGATGGGGCCGGCGGGGGTACTGACCTCGCGCCAGCGGTCGCGGGCTTTGAGCTGGGGGTGATCCCACACTTCTTGCATCGTGTTGACCTGGGCGTTGGCGATACCTGCCGCCTCCAGGCGCTGGGCCACCTCGACGGCTGTCAGCGTGCTGAAGGCTTGGGTGATGATTGATCTGAGGGCTTCGCGTTGCTCGCTGCGTTTGGCGTTGGTCACAAAGCGCTCGTCCAGGGCCAGCGCGGGCTGCAGCAAGACGCTGTCACAAAAGACCTTCCATTCACGCTCGTTTTGCAGGCCCAGCATGACCGTTTTGCCATCACCCGCCGGGAACGGGCCGTACGGATAGATGGTGGAGTGGCTGGCACCCGCGCGCGGTGGTGGGCTGGCACCCTCAAACGCGTAGTAAAGCGGGTAGCCCATCCATTCGGTGAGCGATTCGAGCATCGAGACGTCAATGCACTGGCCTTGGCCAGTTTGCTGTTTGTGCATCAGCGCGGCCAGGATGTTGCTGTAGGCGTACATGCCTGCGGCGATGTCGGCGATGGAGTTGCCGGCCTTGGCGGGAGCGTCTGGGGCACCGGTGACGGACACCAGGCCCGATTCGCTTTGAATCAGCAGGTCATACGCTTTTTTGTCGCGGTAGGGGCCGTCGCTGCCGTAGCCGGAGATGTCGCAGACGATGATGCCGGGCTTGAGCTTCGCGAGCGCTTCATACGACAGCCCCAAACGGGCGGCGGCACCCGGGGCGAGGTTCTGCACGACGACATCGGCTTCTTCCAAGATCAGCCGCATCAAAATTTTTTGCGCTTCTTCGTGTTTGACATCCAGCGTGAGGCTCTCTTTGGAGCGGTTCGTCCACACGAAATGCGAGGCCAGGCCGCGCACCCGCTCGTCGTAGCCGCGCGCAAAGTCGCCCACGCCGGGGCGCTCTATTTTGATGACACGGGCACCCATGTCGGCCAACTGGCGCGTGGCAAAGGGCGCGGCGATGGCGTGCTCCAGCGCAATGACGGTGATACCTTTGAGGGGTTGCATAGCGTGAATTACTCCAATGTTGCCGTGGCATCCATGGTCAACCAACCTTCGTGGTCGCACGCCCACAGGTGAACGGTATTGCCGTCGGGCGACGGTTGGCCGTGCACGCTGAAGGGGTTGATGTCAAACGTGGGCCGCACCGCCTTGAATTCAAAGCGCTGCACCTGCGCATTCGGCAGGTTGCGCCGCAGCAAATCCAGCAACAGCGTCGCGATCAGCGGGCCGTGCACCACCAGGCCGGGGTAGCCCTCCACCTCAGCTACATACTTGCGGTCGTAGTGAATTCGGTGGCCGTTGAAGGTGAGGGCGGAGTAGCGAAACAGCAGCACCTCGTCGGCCTTGATGTGGCGAGTCCAAGCTGACGTCGCAGGCGCGGCGACGGGTGGCGGTGCCACGTCATCCGGCCCCGGTGCTGCGCGGTAGACGATGTTGTGATGCTCAGTGATCGCCACCTCTGCCGCATCGTTGCGCTTGATTTCGTGACGCACTCTGACAAAAATCAGGCTGCCGCTGCGGCCCGATTTTTCTTTGACATCGACGATGGTTGACGTACGCGAAAGGTCGTCGCCCACGTGGAGCGGCGCATGAAACTCAAAATCACTGCCCGCCCACATGCGCCGGGGCAGCGGCACGGGCGGCAAAAATCCACCGCGCTGGGGGTGACCATCCTCACCCATCTCGGATTGCGCGGCAAATGGCAAAAAGTAAAGCCAGTGCCACAAGTACGGCACGGGCATGCCCAGAGCGGGATGCGCGCGGCCAACGGCGGGCCAGTCCAGCGTGGCCGCCAGCGCGGCGAAGGGCGCTGCCGTAGCCACATCATTAAACGTCTCGTTCTTTCCAATCCAGTCTTGCAGGTTCATCGTCAAATATACCCGTATTGGGTATTTAAACGTTGTTTGACGGTCCAAATCAGCATTTTCTGAATAAAATAAAACTCTAGCTCTCGTATCATATGCATATTAAGCTATATATATCATAGTGATACAGATTTGTCGGTGTACAGCGATGACAGCGGCAGCCGCTGCCCGTTCAAGTAATCTTCCATGCAGCGCAAAAGCAGCGGGCTGCGGTGGCGGGCAGTGCTCTGGCGGATTTCCTGCGGCGTCATCCACAGTGTGCGCACGATGCCTTTGTCAAGCTGCGCGCCGGGTTTGGCATCACCCAACGCGCCGCAGAAGGCGAAGCGCAGGTACGTCACGTTTTCGCCCGTGCTCGGGCGCTGCATGCGTGACATGTAGATGCCCACCAAGGCGGTCGGGCGAAACGTGTGGGTGGTTTCTTCCAGCGCCTCGCGCGCGCAGCCGTCTGCAAGGGATTCGCCCGGATCCAGGTGGCCGGCCGGGTTGTTGAGCATCAGGCCCTCGGGCGTGTGCTCTTCCACCAGTAAGAACTTGCCATCGCGCTCGATGATAGCGGCGACGGTGACACTGGGTTTCCAACGAGTTTCCATACCTGATTATGCATACGAGGTAAGCCTTGGTAAGGGGTGCGAGTACGACAGGCGACATAGTGTGCCCCTTGTGAAATCTTCAAAAACTCGGGTAAGCTCTGGCGAAGAATCAATTTAACCCCGAGGAGTCGCTTTATGCTGATTGGCATACCCACCGAGACCGCAGTGGGCGAAACCCGCGTCGCCATCACGCCTGAGACGGCCAAGAAGCTCAAAGCGCTGGGCCACACGCTGCGCATTCAGTCTGGCGCGGGGGTGGCGGCCAGCGTCACGGATGATGCTTTCACCGCCGCTGGGGCCGAGATCACCGATGCGACCGGCGCGCTCGGTTGCGATCTGGTGCTCAAAGTGCGCCCGCCGCTGCACAGCGAGCTCGCGCAGATGAAGACCGGCGCGAATCTCGTCGGCATGCTGAACCCGTTCGACACCGACGGCCTGCACCGCATGGCCGGCGCCGGCATCACCAGCTTTGCACTCGAAGCTGCACCGCGCACCACG
>JANOTO010000112.1:0-4289 GCA_031416395.1 Rhodoferax sp.
GAATGGGAAGCTGGACACTACTTGCGCACGAAACGAACGATCATCTCGGTGATGCTGTCGCGTCGGGCCGTCAGCGCTTTGGCGGTTTGCGTGTCTTTCTTGAAGATCAGGCCAAATGTATGCTGGTTGGAAACGTTGAAAAACGTGAGCGCAGAAATTGACTTGTGAATGTCCACGGGATCCAAGTGCGCGCGGAACACGCCAGCGGCCACACCGCGCTCGTAAAGTTTTTTAATGCCATCAATCGCCGGCACATTGAGCTGCTGGATGATCTTGCTTTGCTTCAAAAACTCGCCGCGCTGCATGTTTTCACTCATCACCAGGCGGATGTAGGCCTCGTTGCCGTGATGGTGGTCAAACGTGAAGCCTACCAGTTTGCGCAGCGCGTCCTCGGGCGGCAAATCTTCCAGATGAAGCTCCGACTCAATCGCACGGATACGTCGGTATGACTCCTCCAGCACAGCAAGATACAAACCCTCTTTGCTACCGAAGTAGTAGTAGATCATACGTTTGCTGGTTTGCGTGGCGGCCGCAATCTCGTCAATGCGGGCGCCAGCCAGCCCTTTCTCACTGAATTCGGCATTGGCCACCTCCAGAATGCCGGCCATGGTGCGCTCGGGGTCGTTGGTGCGGGCTGCGGGCGACAAAGCCTTGGCAGCTACCGCTTTGGCTGCGCTGAGCTTTGGCGATGTTGCCAGCTTCTTGCGTGAATGTACTAACTGGTTCATTTCACCAGTTTAGCCGCAAACGACTAAGGAAGCTCTTAGATAAAGCGAACCCCGATGGAACCCAGCGGCCCGTAATCCGCCGCAATCACATCACCTGGCGCGATGTTGATCGGGCGGGTGAAGGAGCCTGCCAGCACGATTTGCCCTGCTCTCAAACCGCCGCCGTGCAGCGAGAGCTTTTTGACCAACCAGGCAATGCCTGCCGCCGGGTGGCCCATCACAGCGGCTGACACACCGCTTTCTTCGATGATGCCGCTTTTCGACAAGGTGGCGCCGACCCAGCGGATGTCCACATCAAACGGGCGCACTAAGCGGCCACCCATGATCATCGCGCCTGCTGCCGCGTTGTCGGCAATGGTGTCGACAATCTGGCGTGGCACCTCGGTGCGGTAGGCGATCAGTTCCAGCGCCGGCGTGACGAACTCGGTGGCGCGCATCACATCGGCCACGGTGCAGTGCGCACCGGCCAGGTCTTGCCCCATGATGAAGGCCAGTTCCACTTCGAGCCGAGGATTCACATAGCGCGCTGTTTCGATCTGCGCGCCGTCGGCGATCAGCATGTCGTCGGTCAAAAAGCCGTAGTCAGGCTCGGTGAAATTGCTGGCCATTTGCATGGCGCGCGAGGTCAGGCCGATCTTGCGACCTACCAAGCGGGCACCGTCGCGGATGCGTCGCTCAAGCCACATTTGCTGGATGGCGTAAGCGTCAGCCAGATCAACCCCTTCGTAAGTTTTGCTTAACTGCGGGATGATTTTTCGCGCCTTGTCGGCCTCGTACAGACTGTCTGCCGCTTGCTGGCGGACTTTCTTTTTGAGCATGAGGGACTTTCTTTTTTCTGGAGTGCTACAGTCTAGATTGCTATGTTATGAGTAGCTATTTATGTAAGTAATACGAAAGCTAGAAGGCTAAAAAATACTGAATATGTGAAGACGGGTCGTTTCAGTGCCTCAATATACCTCAATTGGGTATATTTATGACTTCAATGTCCCCCACGCCATAAAGCCCATACCGCACTGCGTGCTTTGCCATTCAAACCCAGTGCAGTAAGACGCAATGATGTCCCACGGTGCCCACATATCCAAGGCCTGTGCGTTGTACGGGCGGTTTTTGGCCCAGGCCAACAGATTCAGCGGCCCCGTCCACCACGGGAAGAACTTCATGCCGGCTATGGCCACGCGCGCACCGGGCTTCACCTGACGCATGATGTTGGTCAAAGCCTCGGGGGTGCGCAGCACGTCATGCACATAGTTGAACAGCACCGCGTCAGCCGCCTCGGGCAGCACCACGCTCTCCGCCGCCACACACTCGTGCCACACGCGCTGGCGACGATGGACATCCATCTCCCGCGTGCAACGTGCCTGCGCCTGCGCAAACATTTGCGGGCTTTGCTCAAATGCCAGCACCCGGCCTGTGGGGCCGACCGCGTCCAGCAGCAGTGGGTAGCTCAAACCCGTGCCGGCGCCCACGTCAAGCACCACATGGCCCGGGCGCAGCTGAAGCAGGGCGATGGTTCGCCGGCGCAGCGGCATGGTGAGCTGGGCCGAAGCGTCGTAGCCCTGCGCATGGTGGCGGTACTTGTCGATGGAGACTTGGTTGTAAGAGGTGGTCATGGGGTTCGACATAGTTACCTTATTGTCAGGATAATGCACTGCGCGCCATCGTGGCGCGCGATCATGCCTTCATCCTCTTTACTCATCTGAGTCTTACTCTGTGGTTTCATTCTTACAGTCCTTCACCCCCACCCTGAACCAGGCCTGGGCGCTGCTTTCGGTAGCCATCGTGTTCGAAGTTGCGGGAACCACCAGCATGAAGCTGTCGCATGGCTTCACCAACCTCGCGCCTTCCATCCTGATGTTCGCCTGTTATGCAGCCGCCTTCAGTTGTAATGCGCTGGTCGTCAAAACGCTGGACTTGAGCATTACTTACGCAGTCTGGTCTGGCGTGGGTACCGTGGCCACTGCAGCTATTGGCATTTTCTGGTTTCGCGAACCGGCCACTGCGCTCAAGCTGGTTTGCATCGGCTTTATCGTGATGGGCGTGTTTGGATTGCATGCTGCTTCCAGATTACAGACCAACAACCTGTGATTCAGGCATTTTGGGCAGCAATTACCGTTAAATTTGTTTCTAAACATTGACCGCTGAATCGCGCAATCCGTCCGTCACCAACCAATACAGTCAAGGGATGGAATCTGCCAGCCCCGCGTCCTCCGATTTCCGCCGCCCCCAAGCCGTATTGTTCGATGCCTACGGCACACTGTTTGACGTGTACAGCGTGGCGCAATTGGCGGAGGAACTGTTCCCCGGCTACGGCCAGGCCTTGAGTGTGCTGTGGCGCGACAAGCAGATTGAATACACCCGGCTCGTCACCACCAGCAATCATGGTGCGCACTACCAGCCGTTTTGGGAGTTAACGCGCGCTGCGCTGGTTTACGCCCTGAAGAAACTCACCATTCAGTCGTTTTCCGCAGCGCACATCGACCAGTTGATGAACCAATACCACCACTTAACGGCCTACCCCGAGAACCGCGAGGTCTTACTGGCACTCAGAGCCAAAGGCATCGCCACTGGCATTCTGTCCAATGGCAATCCCGCGATGCTGGCAACGGCCGTGAAGTCAGCGGGCCTGCAAGACGTGCTGGATCATGTCATCAGCGTTGACAGCATCAGCAAATACAAAACCCACCCTGATGCGTACGCCTTGGGTGAAGCTGCTTGCGGACTGCCTGCCGCGCAAATCGCCTTTGTCAGCAGCAACAGTTGGGATGCGCTGGCCGCCACCTGGTACGGCTATCAAACGCTTTGGATCAACCGCCAAAACGCGCCGTTTGAAGAACTGGGCACGCAGCCCACGCGCGTCGGTACCAGCCTGCGCGATGTACTTTTGTTTTTTTGATTTTGACTTTTTGATCTTGGAGATTTCTTGATGACCGCTCGCACCCCTGTTCACCGCCTGCAAGTGGCGACCAATTTACACGCTTTCATCAACGACAAGGTGCTGCCCGGCACCGGCGTCGCAGCTGACAAGTTCTGGGCGGGTTTCGATGCCATCGTGGCCGACCTGAGCCCCAAAAACATCGTCCTGCTGGCCGAGCGGGATCGCATGCAAAGCGAGCTGGATGCGTGGCACAAGGCGAACCCCGGCCCCGTCCAAAACATGAAAACCTACCGCGCCTTCCTGGAAAAGATCGGCTACTTGGTGCCCGTGCCCAAGAGCGTCAAGACCACCACTTCGAACGTCGATGATGAATTGGCCAAACAGGCCGGCCCGCAACTGGTGGTGCCCGTGCTCAACGCACGTTATGCGCTGAACGCCGCCAACGCGCGCTGGGGTTCGTTGTATGACGCGCTGTATGGCACGGATGTTTTGTCGGAAGACAACGGCGCTGAAAAAGGTAGCCGCTACAACCCCGTGCGGGGCGCGAAGGTCATCAACTACGCCCGTCATGTGCTGGATCGCACCGCGCCGCTGGCCAAAGGCTCACACGTGGATTCGGTGGGCTACGGCGTCAAAGGCGGTGACTTAGTCGTGAGATTGTCAAGCGGCAAATCTTCCAAACTCGC
>JANOTO010000113.1:0-1826 GCA_031416395.1 Rhodoferax sp.
CTGGTCCGCTTTGTTGAACGCCGTGTTGTGCCCTGGAAAGGCCGTGGGTAAATTAATCTTATTGCTAGAAAGCATTTCATGACGATTGAGTATTTGAAGAAAGCCACCCCGCCGCAAGAGGCGATTGACAGCGCAACCTCCCAGACGGTCGAGCGCCTGTTGGCCGACATTCAAAAAAATGGCCGTGAGGCTGTTGAAAAATACGCCCGCGACTTTGATGGCTGGCACGGCAGCATTGTGCTCAGTGAAAATGACTTTGCAGCAGCTACGAAAAAGCTTTCGCAGGGCATCAAGGACGACATCGCGTTTGCGCACGCCCGTGTGAAAGACTTTGCCCAGCGCCAGCGCGAGTCACTCCACGAGTTTGAAGTCGAGCTGATTGATGGCCTGGTTGCCGGGCAAAAGCTGATTCCCGTCAACACCGCGGGTTGTTACGTACCAGGTGGTCGTTACGCACATGCGGCATCGGCCATCATGAGCGTGTGCACGGCCAAGGTTGCGGGCGTACCCAACATTGTGGCAACTTCGCCCGGCCACAAAGAAGCTGGCGTGAACCCAGCCATTCTGCACACCATGAAGCTTTGCGGCGCAGACACCGTGTTGGCGCTCGGCGGTGTGCAGGGCATTGCCGCGATGGCGTTTGGTTTGTATTCCCCCAAACCCGCAGACGTGATTGTTGGGCCCGGCAACCGCTTTGTGGCTGAAGCCAAGCGCACATTGTTTGGCCGTATTGGCATTGACGTGGTGGCCGGGCCGACCGAGTCCGCCATCATTGCCGATGACACCGCCGATGTGAATTTGGTCGCGGCGGATTTGGCCGGCCAAGCTGAGCACGGCCCGGATTCACCTGTCTGGCTGTACACCTCGTCCCGCGAGCTGGGCATGAAGGTGATTGAATTGATGCCGTCCGTTATTGCCGCCCTGCCGGAGCTGGCACGTAACGCCGCCACCGCCGCTTGGCGCGACTACGGCGAGGTGGTACTGGTCAGCAGCCGCGAAGAAATGGTGGAGATCAGCGACCAGTACGCACCAGAACACCTGCAAGTATTTGCCAAAGACCTCGACTGGTGGCTGGCCAATCTGACCAACTATGGCTCGCTATTCCTGGGCGAAGAAACCACGGTTGCGTATGGAGACAAATGCGCGGGGCCCAACCATATTTTGCCAACCCGGGGTGCCGCACGCTATTCGGGCGGCTTGAGCGTCGGCAAGTTCATCAAAACCGTGACCTACCAGCGATTGACGCGCGGTGCCAGCCGCGAAGTGGGTCAGGTGGCCGCCAGAATTTCACGCTTGGAAGGCATGGAAGGCCACGCCCGCACAGGCGATATCCGACTGAAAAAGTACTACCCCCAGGAGTCATTCGAGTTGGGTACATTGGCGGGTCATCAACATTGATATTGAGATGTCTGCAACTTTGACTAATCCGATTCCTGCCGCTGTGCCGCGCGCGCCAGACGGCTTGTGGTTTGGCAAAGACCTGAGTACGCCAGAACCGATTCCCGAGGAGGCGATTGAGCGCGCTGTGGCTTTAATGCGCTCGGGCAGACTGCACCGGTACGGCGAGCAGGGCTCGGGCTACCCCGAGCCTTCACTGCTGGAGCAAGACTACGCCGCCTATGTGGGTAGTAAATATTGCGTAGCGGTCAGCTCCTGCGGTGCGGCGATGTTTATTGCGCTCAAGGCGCTGGGTGTGAAAGCTGGCGACAAGGTGTTGACCAGCACCTTTACCTTATCGCCTGTGCCCGGCGCCATCGCCCATGCTGGTGCGCAGGCTGTGTTGGTTGAAACCAGTGCCGACTACATGACAGATTTAAAAGATCTGG
>JANOTO010000114.1:0-4419 GCA_031416395.1 Rhodoferax sp.
GGTCACCGTAGAAGGCGAAACGCGGCCCCTGCCCGCGCCGTTTTTCGTGATCGCCACCCAAAACCCGCACGATCAACTGGGCACCTATGCGCTGCCCGAATCGCAACTGGATCGCTTCTTGATGCGGATATCACTCGGCTACCCGGATCGTGCGGCAGAGCGGGAGTTGCTGGCGGGGCATGACCGGCGCGACCTGGTCGACAACCTGCAAAGCCAGCTGACCCTGCCCGAATTCACCCAACTGCAACAACAGGTGCAAGCCGTTCACGCTGCCGCGCCGCTCTTGAACTATGTGCAAGACCTGATTGCCGCCAGCCGCAGTGGCAAGTGGTTTTTGCAGGGCTTGAGTCCGCGTGCGGGCATCGCGGTGGTACGCGCGGCCAAGGCGCAAGCATTGCTATCAGGGCGCGATTACGTGGCACCGGACGACGTGCAGGCGATCTTGCCGCAGACGATTTCGCACCGCCTCATCCCTGTGGGCGATGCGGGTCGCGGCTCGATGGAGCAGGTGCGTGCGATGGTTGAGGCGGTGCCGTTGGCCTGAGAACACGATGGCATCCTTCGCAGTGCCCTGGCTGCACCCGCTACGGTTTGTTCGCGCCCGTTTTCAGCGCTGGTGGCAAGCGCGCCTGCCGCTCAAAGACAGCATCACCCTCACTCAACGCAACGTTTACATCCTGCCCACACGGCCCGGCTTCACACTGGCAGCCACCCTGATGGTGCTGCTGGTCGGCTCGATCAATTACCAATTGAACTTGGGCTATCTGCTGACTTTTTTGTTAGCAGGTAGCGCCGTGGTGGGTATGCACGTTTGCCACCGCACCTTGCGGGGTTTGACGATGAACCTGACCGCACCGGATGCGCAGTTTGCGGGCGTAAGCGCTGTCATCGGCATCAACCTGATCAATGAACGCAACGCTGTTCGCTATGGCATCGGCCTGGGTGCATTGGCATCGCCTGATGCCGCGTACAAAGACCGCCATTGGGTTTGGACCGACGTGCCCGCGCTGGGCAGTGCGACGGTTCATGTGGCCTTCAAGCCCGAGCGCCGAGGCCTTCAGCGCGTGCCGACGTTGACGGCAGAAACACGTTTTCCACTTGGGACGTTTCGTGTGTGGACGGTGTGGCGGCCCGCCGCACAGGTGCTGGTGTACCCCGCGCCCGAGCCGCATCCGCCGCCGCTACCGCCCGGCGAGCCACGCGCAGGCAATGCGGGCGCCGCGCAGTTTCAATCCTCAGGAGAATACGACGGCGTGCGCGCCTACCGCCGCGGCGACCCGCTGAAACTGGTGGTGTGGAAAAAAGCGGCCAAGGCGGACGAACTGGTCAGTCGCGATGCGCAGCAGACCCAGCGGTTCGAGATGTGGTTGGACTTCGCGCACGCAGGCGGCGCAGGCAACGTTGAGTTCAGGCTGTCACGCCTGTGCGCTTGGGTGCTGGAGGCGAACAAGAACGGCTTGGACTATGGTCTGCGTCTGCCCGGCCTGGAGATCAAACCCGCTTGCAATGAGCAGCACAAAAAACGCTGCTTAGAGGCACTGGCGCTGTGTTGAAAATGCTATGTTGACAAAGCTCTCCAACCTTCCGCGCGATGGCCGAGACACACTTTTTTTGCTGGTGGTCATCGCCTGGGTGATCCTGCCCCAGGTCACCAATCTGCCGGTCTGGTGCAGCGTGCTGGCGGCAGGGGTTTTGGCATGGCGCGGCTACTTGGCCTACTTTTCAAAACCACTGCCATCGCGCTGGTGGCTGCTGGCCCTGCTCGTCATCACAGTGGCCGCGACAGTTTTCACGCACCGAACCCTGATGGGCCGTGATGCAGGTGTCACGCTGATCGTGATTTTGCTGGCCCTGAAGACGCTGGAGCTGCGCGCCAAACGCGATGCGTTCGTGATCTTTTTCTTAAGCTTCTTCACGATGCTGACGAATTTCTTTTTCTCTCAATCCTTGCTGGTCGCCGCTGCGATGTTGATCGCGCTGCTGGGGCTTTTGACGGCGCTGGTCAACACCCACATGCCCGTTGGCAAACCGCCACTGTTGCAGGCCGCGAAAACGGCAGGTTGGATGGCGCTGCTGGGGGCTCCCGTGATGGCGGTGCTGTTTGTGCTGTTCCCGCGCATGGCCCCGCTGTGGGGTGTGCCTGGTGACGCGATGAGCGGGCGAAGCGGCTTGTCTGCCACGATGCAGGTGGGCAACATTGCCAAGCTGGCACTGGACGAAACGATTGCGCTGCGCGTGCGCTTCAAAGACACGCCGCCCCGGCAATCCGACCTGTACTTTCGCGGCCCGGTGCTGTCAACGTTTGACGGCCGCGAGTGGCGCGCGCTGCGCTCGGGCTTTTCGGCCATCATGCAGGCACCCGCCAGCCTGCAAGTTTCAGGCACAGGCATCCCCTATGAAGTGACAATGGAGCCCAATAACCGCCCCTGGCTGCTGGTGCTGGATGCCGCGCAAGTCAAGCCCCAAGTTGTCGGCCATGAAGTCAGAATGACCCCCGATTTGCAGTGGATCTCCGAACGTCCCTTCTCCGACCTCACCCGCTACAGCGCGACCAGCCACCCCACCTTCACGCACGGCCCGCTGCGCTCGCAGGCCAGCCTGCAAGACTATGTGGCGCTGCCACCGGGGTTCAATCCGCGCACGCTACAACTGGCGGCAGACATGCGCCGCGAGCCGCGCTTGCAAACTGCGGGCGGTGCCGAGCTGGTCAACGCCGTGATGGAGCGACTGCGCACGGGCGGCTACACCTACACGCTGGAGCCCGGTGTGTATGGCCAGAATACCGCCGATGAATTCTGGTTTGACCGCAAGGAAGGTTTTTGCGAACACATCGCTTCTAGCTTCGTGATTTTGATGCGCGCGCTGGATGTACCGGCACGCATCGTCACCGGGTACCAGGGCGGAGAACTCAATGGCATCGACGGGTTTTGGACAATCCGCCAGAGCGATGCACATGCCTGGACGGAAGTGTGGATGGCCGGGCGCGGTTGGGTGCGGGTAGACCCCACATCTGCCGTGGCCCCAGGTCGCACAGGCAGCCTGGCGCGGCTGTCCGCACCCCAGAGCGCTTTGGCGGGGGCATTCACTGGCGCGTTCGCAGCCGTCAACCCCAATCTGCTGGCCAACATGCGCGCCGCGTGGGAGGCCATGAACAACGGCTGGAACCAATGGGTGCTGAATTACACACAGACCAAGCAGCTCGACCTGCTTAAAAACATCGGGTTCGAGAGTCCCAGTTGGGAAGACCTGGGTTATTTGCTGATCAGCATCGTGGTGGCGGTGAGTCTGGTCGGTGCCGCGTGGACGCTGTGGGAGAAAAATCGACACGACCCGTGGCTTGCCCTGCTGGAGGCTGCGCGGCGAAGGCTGGCGCGCGCGGGCGTACAGATTGCCCCAAACAGCCCGCCGCGCAGAGTGGCCGCGCAAATGACAGCACAGCGCGCGGTGCTTGCGGCAATGAGCGAAAATACAATTCAATCCATTCACGACTGGCTGCATCGCCTGGAAGCATTGCGTTATGCGCCTGCTTCCATCGCCAGTCGCCCAACCCTTAAAACACTTCAGCGGGAGTTCAAGCAATTGGCATGGCCCCGATGAGGTGGATCGATCCATCCGATGAAGATTACACGCGCACTACTGAACCCATCGCTCCTGCGGCGCGCCGCCACGGTTATCGCTGCCACGCTTGTTTTTGCCGGGGCTAACGCACAAAACACCACGAATCCTGCGCTGCAAGGCCCCGCTTACAGCACCCGTGACGAGGCCATGCGCTTGGCCGACGACATTGCCGCACGGCGCGACCTCAATCCCGAGTGGGTGCGCGCGGCGATTGGTCAATCACGCAAGATGGCCCAGGCCATCAGGTTCATCACGCCCGCACCCAGGGGCACGGCAAAAAACTGGCGCGTCTACAGAAGTCGCTACATCGATGCCTACCGCATTCAGCAGGGCGTAAAGTTCTGGCGCGCCAACCGCGAAACACTCGCGCGAGCCGAAACTGAATACGGCGTGCCTGCTGAAATCATCGTCGGCATCATCGGTGTCGAGACGGTATACGGCCAGCAGACGGGTACCTTTCGGGTCATTGATGCCCTGGCCACATTGACGTTCGACTTCCCCGATTCACACCCCCGCGCCAAGGAGCGCCGCGAGTTTTTTCAAGGCGAGTTGGAGCAGTATTTAAGCCTCACCAGCCGCACTGAAACCGACCCCATGAGCCTGCGCGGCAGTTTTGCCGGCGCCATGGGCGTGCCGCAGTTCATGCCGTCAAGCTGGGTGAAGTACGCCATTGATTTTGATGGTGACGGCAAGGTCGATCTGTTCAACAGCACACCCGATGTGATTGGCTCCGTCGCCAACTATTTCAAGGCCTTCAACTGGCAGCGCGGCATGCCCACGCACTACGCCGTCACATTCGAC
>JANOTO010000115.1:0-3719 GCA_031416395.1 Rhodoferax sp.
CCGCGCTTGACGGTGCCACCTGGGCGAACGCGGAAACGCTTTTTAGCGCCGCTCTTGGTCTTCATTTTGGGCATGTGAATGCTCCTTCTTCATTGTGCTCGTGAGGCGTCAGTGAGACTTCACTGCCTTGTTGGCCCCGAGTCACTTATTTCCGACCCGCCTTTCGGCGAATCGGTAAATTCTCCAAATCAAAAATACTTACGCTGCAACCTCTGTTGGCGTTGCTACTTTCGCAGCCCCGCCGCCCGACTTCTTCTTGCCCGGCGCGATCATCATGATCATCTGCCGGCCTTCGAGCTTGGGAAACTGCTCCACCACAATCAAATCTGCCAGATCGGCGCGCATGCGGTTCAACAGCGCCATGCCAATCTCCTGGTGCGTGATCTCGCGGCCCCGAAAGCGCAGCGTGATCTTGCATTTATCACCATCATCCAAGAAGCGCTTGATATTGCGCAGCTTGATGTTGTAGTCACCATCGTCAGTGCCGGGGCGGAATTTAACTTCCTTGACCTCAATCACTTTTTGTTTGGACTTCGCGTCCGCCGCTTTTTTCTGCTCTTGGTACTTGAACTTGCCGTAATCCATCAACCGGCAAACCGGCGGGACTGCTGTGGCAGAGATTTCAACCAGATCAACATCCAGCTCGCCTGCCATGCGCAGGGCTTCCATCAGGCTGACGACGCCTAGCGGCTCGTTTTCAACGCCTGAGAGGCGAACTTCCGGGGCCATGATTTCCCGGTTGAGGCGGTGTTTGCGTTCTTCGCGGTGACGGCGGTCACGAAATTCAGTAGCGATGGCTCATTCCTTTAAATCAATTACTGCGAAATTGCAGCTTTCAGCACCCAGCATGACGTGGCGTGGCGCGCAGACAGGTCTGTTCAGTTCACAGACTTGTGAGTGATGTCGCCAGAGATTTTTTTGCACGAAGGCATCAAGGGGCATCACGCCGAGGTCAATATTGCCTCGGGCGCGCACTGCAACGGCACCAGCTTCTTTCTCTTTGTCACCAACAACCAGGATGTAAGGAAGCTTTTGCATCGAATGCTCCGGTATTTTACGCGTTATTTTCTCGTTGCGCAGGTTCTCAGCCGCCCTAAGACCCAGATTCCGAATCTTTTTAGCCACGTCGTCTACAGTTTTACTGCTCAGTGCAGCAACATAGTCACAATGAATTTGGAGCGGCATGGGCTCGCTCCCTTCACGGCGCATTCATCTGGAGTTCATCTTTCAGTTTGTAACACCGAGATAATTGGGTGTGTTCAGTAAACGACTCACCATTGCCTTTGGAATCTTGGCCATCATTGCGCTGTGTCAAGGCACGGTAGCATGGTGGGCGATCGACTCTGCATCAAACAGCGTACTTCGCGGGCGCGTCGCCAGCGACGTGTTGTCGGGCTTTCTTGAGCTGTCTGCCACGAAACAGCGCCTGCGCACATGGCTGTCACAGGCACTGCTTGACGCGGGCGCTGATCCTCAACAACGGGACGGTTACCAAAAAGACATGGCAGCGACCCTTGCAAAGATTGAAGCAATGGCTAAAACCAGTGCTGAACTTGATGCCAATCAATTCCCCCAAAACGCCGAGCACCAGTTGCGCAAGGAGGCTCTGAGCGTGCTTCGGGTCAGCCTGGAAGAGTTGAAAAGCGCAATGGCCAGTGCGCGTGCGATACCACTCAATTCAGATGCCAAAGCGGCGTGGAGTGAGGTCACGCGCGTCTTTAACGTGTCGCAGGGCCTGGACCTTAGAACATTGCTGACAGACAGCATTGCGCGTGAAAGAATTGCGGTGGAAAGAGAACGCGCGGCCGCAGACAAGTCCCTGCGATTGGTGCTTGGACTCGCGTTTGTCGCGACTGTGGCACTGGCGCTTGCAGCCATGTTGCTGGCAGCCTATTTTGTTCGTGCATTGCACCGTCCGCTGAAAGAACTTGCGGCGGGCGCGCACGCGCTGCAGCGTGGTGACCTTAACCACCATATTCCGGATGAGCGTGACGATGAGTTTGCCCGGTTTGCGACCAGCGTCAACGCGATGGCCGTCGAGCTTGCGCAGCATCGACAGATCGAGGCTGCAACCAGGCAGCGGCTTGAGGAGCTTGTTGCGGTACGCACAACTGAGCTTGAACAGGCTCTGCAAGCGCTGCAGCAGGTTGACATCAGACGGCGAAAGCTGTTTGCCGATATCAGCCACGAGCTAAGAACTCCAACCACGGCCATCCGCGGAGAAGCTGAAGTTGCGCTGCGTGGTGGCGAAAAACTGGGTGGCGATTACCGGGCATCATTGTGGCGAATCGTCGAGACGGCTGTTCAGCTTGGTACCGTCATTGACGATTTGCTGACAATGGCGCGCAGTGACATCGACACACTCGCCCTGAATCGAATCCCCCTGGATGTACAGGAGCCATTGCGCGATGCGATTGATCAGGCGCGATCTTTGGGACGCCAGCGCAATGTACGTATCGAGAGCCCAAGTGGCGTTGCCCTGGGTGTACGCTTGCTGGCGGACGCCCAGCGGCTGCGGCAGCTATTCACCTTGCTGCTGGATAACGCGGTGCGCTATTCCTATCCTGACGGTTCCGTGCAGGTACACACCAGAGTGGTGTCTGACTCTGAAACCAGCCACTGGTGGGAGCTGCAAATCACAGACCATGGCATTGGCATCCCTCCCGAAGAAATGCCACATGTTTTTGAGCGTAATTTCAGAGGCGACCGCGCTCAATTGCACCAATCAGACGGCAACGGCTTGGGCTTGTCCATAGCCGCCAGTTTGGCCAGGGCGCACGGGGGGAGCATCGGTTTTGAAAGTCCGAATTCGTCAGAGACAACGGTGACTTTGCGACTGCCCGTCCTGAACAGCGCCATTGAGGCAAGCACCGCCCCCATCTATGAACATACTCATTGTTGAAGACGACAACCGGGTCGCAGACTTCCTGGACCGTGGATTGCGGGCCGAAGGTTATTCTGTACAAGTGGTGCGCAACGGGATTGACGGACTGAGCCGGGCGCGTGACGCTGCCGCCCAGACCGACAGCAACCCAACCCCTACACTGTTGATACTGGATGTGATGCTGCCTGGCATGACGGGTCTGGAGATTTGCCAAACACTGCGTGCCACAGGCGTACAGATGCCAATTCTCATGCTGTCTGCCTTGGGCGGGCTGGAGGATCGCGTCGCTGGTTTGCGCCTGGGGGCGGATGATTACCTGGCAAAGCCGTTTGCGTTTGAGGAGCTTTTGGTCCGGATCACCGCCTTGATGCGGCGCTCCCGCCACATCGCGCCAGCAGCAGCGTCGCAATTGGCAGTGGCTGACTTGGTAATGGACCGGCAGAGCATGCGTGTAACCCGTGCAGAGCGGCCCATTGCCCTGACAGCGCGGGAGCTGGCTTTGCTGGAATTGCTGATGTCTGCGCCTGGCCGATTGTTCAGCCGCGAGAGGATTTTGTCGAACGTATGGGGTACTAACGAAGATCCGCTGACCAACATCGTCGATGTCTACATTCGCCGCTTGCGCGCCAAGATTGATGAAAACAGCAGCGAACCATTGATTCACACGGTGCGCGGTTTGGGTTACCGATTGGAGAAGCTGCAAGCTCAATGAGCTCTCGCGGCTTTTGTTCATCTGGCATTCATCCAGATGGCAGCGAAGATTAATTCGCCAACCATCCCGCAGTTCATGATGCCAAAGCAAACTACCGCCTGTAGGGCACAGCGTGGGTGCTTG
>JANOTO010000116.1:0-5354 GCA_031416395.1 Rhodoferax sp.
CAGCGTGCGGCTGGGTGCCATCACCGCCGTTTTGGCTGTGGGCTTGGCGCTGTTGCTGGCCTTCAGCGTGCGCCGGGGGGCCGACGTGTTCAGCCGCACAGCGGTGCAACTGGTGGGCTTGGGCTATGCCATACCGGGTGCGGTGATCGTGGTGGGCTTGCTGCTGCCCTTGGGTTGGCTGCAAGCGGTGTGGCCGCAAAGTGGGGTGGGGTATCTTGTGACTGCCACGTCGCTGGGGCTGGTGTGGGCCTACCTCGTGCGTTTCTGCGCGGTGGCTTTGCAGTCCGTTCAAAGCGGCTATGCGCGCATCCCCGCGAGCTTTGACGACTCCGCCCGTATGCTGGGCACGCGCGACGCGGGCCTGGCGCTGCGCGTGCATTGGCCGCTGCTCAAGCGCTCCACGGCGGCGGCGGGCCTGCTGGTATTTGTCGATGTGATGAAAGAGCTGCCCGCTACTCTGGTGCTGCGTCCCTTCAACAGCGACACGCTGGCGGTCGTCGCGTATCAGCTTGCGCGCGACGAGCGTCTGGGCGAGGCGGCTTTGCCCTCGCTTGCGCTGGTGCTGGTGGGGTTGCTCCCGGTGATCTTGTTGAGCCGAACTTTGCGCAGTCACGGGTGAAATGGGTACTTCAGCACCTTTACAATTGAGGTACTCGTCGAGTTATTCCATGTCAGACATTTCGCTCCAACTTGACCCTCCAATTGCGCGGCAGATTGACTTGCCCAGCGATGTTGCCCGCGAGCGCTTAGTTAAGCCCACACTCGTCTACCCGTTTGACGCGCCGCCCGAAGCGGGCAAGACCTTCGAAGTCGCGCCCGGCGTGGTCTGGATGCGCATGCCACTGCCGATGCAGCTCAACCACATCAACGTCTGGGGTCTTGAAGATGAGCGCGGCTGGGCGGTGGTAGACACCGGCATGGGCACCGACGACACGCTGGCAGCCTGGCGCGCGATCTTTGCCAGCAGTGCGGAGCAGCGCCCACTCACCCGCGTTCTTGCCACCCACATGCACCCGGACCACATCGGCATGGCGGGCTGGCTTACGCGCAAGTTCAACTGCCGTTTATGGATGACGCGGCTGGAGTACCTCAACTGCCGCGTGCTGACCGCAGACACCGGCCGAAAAGCGCCTGAAGACGGCGTGACGTTTTTCAAACGCGCCGGCTGGAGGGAAGCCGCCATTGAAAACTACCAGGCGCGCTTCGGAAAATTCGGCAAGTACATTCACGCCCTGCCCGACAGCTACCGACGCATTGCGGATGGTGAAGACATCAAAATAGGAGCGAACACTTGGCGCGTCATCGTCGGCACCGGCCACTCGCCCGAACATGCCTGTTTTTATTGCGCTGACTTGAAACTGCTCATCTCGGGTGACCAGGTGCTGCCCAAAATCTCGTCCAACGTCTCGGTTCACCCCACCGAGCCCGATGCCGACCCGATGCGTGACTGGCTGGAGTCACTGGCCAAACTCAAACGGGAAGTGCCTGACGACGTGCTGGTGCTGCCCTCGCACAACGACTGCTTTCGCGGCCTGCACGCCCGGCTGGACTACTTGGCCGCTTCGCAACTGCGCTCGCTGGAGCGCCTGCGCAAAACCCTGCAAGAACCCAAGCGCGCCGTCGATGTGTTCGCCGCCCTGTTTGGCCGCAGCATCGACGAAACCGACGGTGGTTTGCTCAGCCTGGCTACGGGCGAGAGCCTGGCCTGCCTGAATTACTTTGTGCATCGCGGTGAGGCCAGCCGCAAGCTCGATGATGCCGGGGTGGCGTGGTACCAGGCGGTTTGATCAAAAAATTAACCCATGAGTTAATTATTGAGCGCGAAAAATCGATTTTGCTCAAAATATGAGTTAAATAGGCCTCTAGCTCTCAAATAACCTGCATGGACAGCTATATAAATAATAGCTTAAATAGCTGCGTTCGTCCCACCGGCCACTGCACCAACCCACTGGCCAGTAATGTCCTGCGAAAAATGATCAGGCTAAGTGGGTGACCACCTACGCTCGATCACTCCAGTAGCTCGGCTCGCGGCTCTGATGGGCGATAGCGAAGATTTGTGGCCCGTCGGTTTCATTTTCTTCATAAATGACAGAGTAGGGGAAGCGGTTGAAGTGATAAACACGCAGACCGTCCTCCAAGCGAGAGCCACGCTGCTGGTTTTCAATGATCAGGTCCCGCACACGCTGGAATTCAAGCAAAAATGCGCTGGCGATCAACTTGCTTGCATGTTTTGCGTAGTAGACCGCCGCATCACCCAACTCAATTTCAGCTTCAGGGTGGATGAAGTAGCTCACGCCATCCTTGCCTGAATGCGCGTCAACGCCTCGTCACCGGGCACCATGCGCGCTTTGCCTGCTCGCACGTCCTCGCGGCGGCGCAGCGCGATATCAATCCACGCTTTTTGTGCGCTTGAGGCTGGCTCGAAGCTCGCCAAAAGCAATTCAAGTATTTTTGTGCGATCTTCCGCTGGAAGGTCGAGCACTTCTGCTGCAAGGTCATGGACTGGGATTGTCATGGTCGCTCCGATTCATTGGCTGATGATTCGCCTGTCAAGCGGGTTGGTAGTGGAATGCTACCCCAGCCGGAGAATTTTCGAAATACTTGTGAATCAACCCTATCCCAGCGACCGTTTCACCAACCCACTCGCCAGTGATGTCCCACACACAATGATCACGCCACAGATCACCATCCACAGCGTGACGGCTTCACTTAAGAACACCACGCCGTAAATCACCGCAAAAACGGGGATCATGAACGTGACGGTGAGCGCACGGGCAGGGCCAGCGTTGGCGATCAGGCGGAAGTAGAGCACGTAGGCGACGCCGGTGCAAAGCACGCCCAGAACGCCGATGGCGAGCCATGCGTTGATGCCTGGGGTCTGCGCGGGCCACAACCACAGCATCGGTAGCACCAGGCCCAGCGCGGCACCGCACTGGCTGCCGGTGGCGGTGACCAGGGGTGGAATGCCGGTCAAAAATCTCTTGGTGAAGCTGGCGGCGATGCCATAGCACAGGCACGCGATCAGGCAGGCGATGATGGCCAGCCCGCTTGACGAACCGCTCGCATTGGGTTTGAAGCTGGCCTTGCCAATTGCCAGCAAAACAACTCCGAGAAAACCGATAACCAAGCCAAGGATCCGCAAGCCGTTGGGGCGGTCTTTTAGCCACACCCAGGCGATCAACGCGCCAAACATCGGCACGGTGGCGTTCATGATCGACGCCAAGCCCGTGGTGATCGATAGAATCGCAAATGAAAAGCAGGCAAACGGAATGGCGGAGTTCAAGAGGCCAACGAAGAACGTCAGCTTCCAATGCTGGCGCAAGCCGGGCAAATGCCCTTTGAGCGTGAGCAGCGGCAGCAGGAACAGCGCGGCGACCAGCACGCGCAGGCCCGCCGTAGGAATGGCCCCAAACTCGCGCGCACCCAGCAGCATGAACAGGAATGACGCGCCCCAAATCGACGCCAGGCAGATGAAATCGCGCAGCCACGGTTTTGACGTGCTTGACATGGGTAACGTGGAAGGATTGGCTGCGGAAGTCGTCAAAACAGACTCGATGTTGGGTTATTCATTGATGTGGATCGACTGCGTGCTGTGCTGCTCTCGAAGGCAACACCTTCAAGGTTCAGCAGGGCGGTTTTGCGGTGCAAGCCGCCGGCGTAACCAGTGAGTGAGCCATCACCGCCCAGTACCCGATGGCACGGAATGATCACGCTCAAAGGGTTGCGTCCCACCGCCGAGCCCACCGCGCGCACGGCGGCGGGGTTGTTGATTTGCCGCCCGATGTCGCCGTAGGTCGATGTCTTGCCATGGGCGATTTTAAGCAGCGCGCGCCAGACCGATTGTTGAAATAAAGTGCCACCATTGATGTCCAAATCGACATCGAACACGCTGCGTTTGCCGTCGAAGTATTCCTGCATTTCCCGCGCGGCGCGTACCAGCGTGGGATGCGCGTCTTGCGTCGGCCACGGGTGTGGCGCGTTTTTAAAATCCATCGACTCCGGGCGATGGCGCTGGTCGACGAACCAGGCACCGGCCAGCCCTTTGGCCGTGGCGCCCAGGCACATTTCGCCGAGCGGAGTTTGGATGCGGATTTGAACGATGGAGGGGTCGAACTTCATGATTTTCGCCTTCACTGAATCGGTTTTGACAATGACAAATTGGCCCAGGCGCGAATCACCGCGTAGCTGCGCCAAGGCTTCCAGACTTGCGACAGCGCCTCGGCCTCGCGAGATGCCAGCCTGACGTTCTGCGAACCTTGTACGCCCAACGCCTTGTGCAGGGCCACGTCGCCCGCCGGGAAGGCATCCGGCCAGCGCAGCGCGCGCATCGCGATGTACTGGGCTGTCCAGTCGCCAATGCCGGGCAGTTCTTTGAGCGCCGCGATGGTGGCTTGCACGTCCGCGCCACTGTGCAACTGGAGCTGCTGGCTGGCAACGCCCTGAGCGATGCTGACTATTGCCGCCTGACGTGTTTTGACAATGCCCAACTGCCCCAGCGCGTCTCCCGTAGCCTTCGCCAATACGGCGGGTGACGGGAACAGCCGAGAAAGTTGAGAGTAGGGCGTTTCAATTGCCTCGCCAAACGTGTTGACCAGGCGCTGCGCCAAGGTGCGCGCAGCCGCCACGGTGATCTGCTGCCCCAGCACGGCCCGCACTGCCAGCTCAAAGCCGTCCATCGTGCCCGGCACACGCAAGCCATCGCCTTCTGGAAAGCTGGCATGCAGCACGCTGTTGATGGCATCCGGGTCGGCATCCAGGTCGAGCCAATTGCGCACTCGGCGTATCACCAGCGGCAGCACTTCACGCAACGAATCACTGATGTGCAAGTTCACCTGAAGTTTCGCAGTGTCAATGGTGATCTGTAGCCAGCCGACATTAGATTTACCGCCAATGTCGATGCGCAGCGTTCTGCCAGCCTGTGTGCTGCCGTTGTTCAAGTCGACAAACTCCACGCCGTCAATCGCCCGCGTGCGCGCAAATGCCAGCAAGGCCTGCGCGTCATACGGTGGCCTGAAACCCAGCTTGACGATGCTGCCTTCGCCGTCCGTTGCAGCACCCGCGCGGCGCAACTGCGTGGGGTTTAACTTGTAGTGACTGACAAATGCTGCGTTGAACCGCCGCAGGCTGGCAAAGCCACTTGAGAGCGCAACTTGCGCCATCGACAAATCGGTGTCGGTGAGCAACTGCTTAGCGTTGAGCAAGCGGCGGGTTTGCAGGTATTGCAGGGGCGACACGCCAAACTGCGCCTCAAAAATGCGCCGCACATGGCGGTCCGATACACCCATGCGCGCCGCCAGCCGCTGAACGGTCGGTTGCTCATCACCCCACGCATCAGGTTCATCCAGCAGACGCGC
>JANOTO010000117.1:0-2086 GCA_031416395.1 Rhodoferax sp.
GGGTTTTTTTTTGCAGGCTAGACGCTTGAAACGTTGATTGAAATTCATATGAAGACTCGTGGCCTTCCTCTTGCACTGATTGCGCTGGCGTTTTCAGCATCCGTTTTCGCTGCTGAGCCGCTGCGCGTGTGCGCAGACCCCGACAACCTGCCCTTCAGCAAATCCGAGGGGCCAGAGCGCGGGCTTTACGTTGACTTGGCCGAGCTGGTCGCCAAGCGTTTGGATGCCACGCCCGTTCACTACACCTGGTGGCTCACCTTCTACCAGCGCCGTGCCCTGCGCAATACGGCGGGCGAATGTGATGCCATTTTCGCGCTGCCCACCAATGCTGATTACAAAGCCCGTGGCCTGAAAAAGTCGGTTGGATTTCTTGAGTTGAGCTATGCCGTAGTGGCCGCACCGGGCTTCCAGTTCAACAGCTTGAACGACCTCAAAGGCAAACGACTAGCGGTGCAATATCAAACTAACCCGCATATCGTTTTATCGCAACTAGAAGGCTTTACATTCTCAACTTTCCGCACGTCAGACGAGGTCTTTGCGGCGCTGGCCAAGGGCGAGGCCGAGGCAGGCTTTTTGTGGGGGCCAGTTGCGGGTTATGACAACCAACACCGTTTTGCCAATCGCTGGCGGGTGACGTCACTTACCGGCAATGACATGAACGGACAGGTGTCAGTGGCGGTGCGCCAGGACAAGCCCGAGTTGCTCAAAAGCATCGATGAAGCGCTGGTTGCCTTGAAGCCTGAGATTGCCGCGTTGGCTGTGAAATATGGTTTCCCACAAGGCAAGCCCGTCAACATTGCGCAATTGCAAAAACCATCCAACGAGGGCGTAACGCGCGCCTTGCACGTCCCTCAGCAGATGATCTCGCTCGTCCAGCAAAAGCCGGCCGATACACCGGCAGCCAAAGCGGCTGGCGCAGGCGTCAAAACGCAAAAAACGACTCAAGCGGCGGGGCAAGCAGCCAAGGCTGGTGTTGCCGTTCAGGCCGCGAAGGAGCAGACGCCCGAACTAAGCCCTGCCGCGCTGCTGGGCCGTGTGCGCTTTAACGATCAATGCTCGCACTGCCATGGCGCGGATGGTGCCAGCCCCATTCGTGAGCGCGATGTGCGCCGCCTGAAGATGCGCTACGACGCGAAGTGGGTCGAGACCGCCACGGCCACCATCAAAAATGGTCGCGCCGATCAGGGCATGCCGCCCTGGAAAGACATGTTGAAAGAGCCTGAAATCCAGCAATTGCTCAGCTTCCTAGAAACCGTGCAAAAGTAGCCATTGATCGCCATTGGTAGCCTTCAACAATTTTGCGGGCATCGCACCTGAGCATGTTGTCCGTCAAAAACAGCGGTAAACGTTATGGCGAACGTTGGGCACTTAAAGATGTCAGCTTCGAGTTGAAGGCGGGGCAGTTTTGCGCTTTGCTTGGCCCCAATGGCGCGGGCAAGTCAACCCTGTTTCAACTGCTCACGGGCATGTTTGTACCGGATCAAGGCGATATCACCATCGACCAGATCGACCTTCGCCGCCATGCAGCACGTGCGCTGGCCCGCATAGGCGTGGTATTCCAGCAGCAGGCGCTTGACCTGGACTTGACGGTACGCCACAACCTGAAATTCCACGCCGATTTGCATGGCATGCCGCGAGCGGTCACGAAGGCGCGCATCCTTGAGGGCTGCGCCGCATTGGGCTTGGAGGGCGAGCTAGACCGCACGGTGCGAGAGCTTTCAGGCGGTACCAAGCGCAAGGTGGAGCTGGTGCGAGCGCTCCTTCACCGCCCCGGTTTGCTGCTGATGGATGAGGCCACGGTGGGGCTCGATCCGAAGTCACGAAAAGACATTTTGAACGCCGTACACAAGGATGTACGCGAGCGCGGCACCTGCGTTTTGTGGGCCACCCACTGGGTTGAAGAAACTGTGGATGCGCATCGCCTGCTGGTGCTGCATCAGGGGCAAATTGTGGCCGAGGGCAGCCCCGCTGAAGTGACTGTTGCGCTTGGACAGCCCACGCTGGAAGCCGGGTTTATCGCCCGCACTAGTCCTGTTGCAAACTCTGCTGCCAAGAAAGGATGACGTTCATGCATCGATTTAGAAGT
>JANOTO010000118.1:0-6122 GCA_031416395.1 Rhodoferax sp.
GTCTGCGCAAAATTGACAACGTAGCTGGGCGGGTCATAACTCATGGCAACCGCAATGGTGTCAAAACCCTGGGCTTTGTACTTGTTGTGCGTGGCGATGAGTTTGGGCATTTCAGCGACGCAGGTAACGCAACTGGTGGCCCAAAAATTCACCAAGGTGACGCGGCCCTTCAGGTCGTCCGTGGTCTTCTTCGAGCCGTCAAGCAGCACAAAAGTGGCTGCCGGAGCGGCACTGGTGCCCGTGTTCAAATAGACGGTCATCCCAACGGCCACCAGGGCCGTTGCTATGAGGGGTAACAAAATTATTTTCTTCACTCGAGAGCTCTCATGGATCGACGTCAGTTTAATTCGGTTTCATTTCCAACCTTGGCAACGCTGATCGGCCTCTCCCACCAGCACGCCCTGGCTTTGTCTTTGGGCGACCTGACCAACGCCGAAGCGTCTCAGGGCCTGAAAACTGCGCTGGAAAAGGGTGCACTGGCCGCGATCAGCATGTTGGGCAAGACGGATGGATTCCTTTTGAACGACAAAGTTCGCATTCCGCTGCCAGGTTTTCTGGACCGCGCCGCCAACCTGCTGCGTACGCTGGGGCAAGGCGGTCGGATTGACGAGTTGATCACGTCGATGAACCGCGCCGCTGAAACCGCTGTGCCGCAAGCGCGCGACATGCTGGTGGGGGCCGTGAAAAGCATGAGTGTGGAAGATGCCAAGAAGATTCTGGGCGGTGGGGACACCTCGGTCACCGGTTTTTTTGCCGAGAAGACCCGCGCGCCGCTGGGCACCAAGTTTTTGCCCGTCGTCACCCAAGCCACAGAGAAAGTCGGTTTGGCCCGTCAATACAACGACATCGCCGGCAAAGCCGCAGGCATGGGCTTGATGAACAAGGACGACGCGAATATCCAACAGTATGTGACGGGCAAGTCGCTGGACGGCCTGTACTTCATGATTGGCGAAGAAGAGAAGAAAATCCGCCAAGATCCGATTGGCACCGGCAGCGCAATATTGAAAAAGGTGTTTGGGGTGCTGAAATGACTGGTGTTGAATAAAATGACACTGTGAGTTTATTTTTACGAACAAATTAACTCCCAGGTTAATTTTCACCTCAGAAACTCAGATTTCACCAAATTGTTAAGTTTTAGAGTCTCTAGCTCTCGCATTATATAGATAATTTGCTATATATTTTATAGTGTATTGTACCGTTTCATTTGATGCCCGGCAGCGCGCGTCGTTCGGTCTTTTTGGGATTTTGGCGACTTTGCTGCTCAACGCGTGCAGCCCCAGCCTGAACTGGCGCGAGACTCGCATTGCCGACACCGACTTGACCGCCATGATGCCCTGCAAACCCGCCCACCACCAGCGCAGCGTGCCGATGGCGGGACTGACAGTCACTCTGCACATGACCGCTTGCGATGCCGATGGAGCCACTTTTGCGATCTCTCACGCCGTCATCCCCCACGACAGTGCTGCCCCGACGGTGTTGGCAGAATGGCGCAAGGTCACGCTATCGAACATGAACGCTGCTACAGCGACGGAGTTTGCTTTGACCACCGCCAGCCCACGCGTATCAGCTCAAGGCACGCGCGGCGATGGCAACCCAGTCACTCTGCACGGCACTTGGTTTGCCCAAGGCACTCACGTGTTCCACGCGGCTGTGTACGCACCCGCCATCACATCGGAAATGTCTGAGACCTTCTTTTCGGGCTTGAAATTTCAATGAGTCAGCTTGCCCGTCGCCAGGCCATTCTGGTGTTTTTGGCGTTTGCCGTGGCGTACTTTTTGTCGGCGTTGATCCGCTCCATCACCGCCACCATTTCACCCACTCTAACTAACGAATTGGCGCTGGGCGCGAAAGACCTGGGCCTGCTGGCGGGCGGTTATTTTTTGGGATTCGCGGCGACCCAACTGCCGCTGGGGCATTGGCTGGACAGACATGGCCCCAAGCGGGTCATCCTGAGCCTGCTCGCGGTTGCAGTGGTGGGCTGTGTGGCGTTTTCATGGGCCACTGGCTTTACCGGACTGCTGTTGGCGCGCATCCTGTGTGGTGTGGGTGTGAGCGCCTGCCTGATGGCCCCGCTCACCGGTTATCGACGCTGGTTTGATTCGGCAGCGCTCATGCGGGCCAACTCATGGATGCTGATGTCCGGCTCGCTCGGCATGGTCGCGTCCACCCTGCCCGTGCAGTGGCTGATGCCGTTGTTTGGCTGGCGCACCTTGTTTCTGGGGCTTGCCGCGTTGCTGATGCTGGCGATGTTGCTGATTTACTGGCAAGTGCCTGCTTGGGATGCCAGCCCGTCCGATATCGTCAACACAACGAGCACCGCCACCACCTCCGGTTACAGCGAAGTCTGGGCGCACCCGTACTTTAGCAAAATGGTACCGATTGGCTTTTTCACCTACGGCGGGTTAGTTGCCATGCAGACGCTGTGGGTCGTGCCATGGATGACGCGGGTAGCCGAATACACCCCGATTGAAGCGGCGACGGGCCTGTTTTGGCTCAACATGGGCATGCTGGTCAGCTTTTTGCTGTGGGGCCTGCTGAGCCCGTGGCTGGTCAAACGCGGCTTGAATGCGGAGCGTTTAATCACGGCCGGCATCCCCTTGAGCTTCATCGCGCTGGCATCGATCATCTTTGCAGCAGACCGATTAGGCCAATGGACTGCGCTGGGCCTGACGCTGTATTGCATCGCCTGCACCTTTGTGTCGCTGGCACAGCCCGCCGTTGGCATGGCCTTCCCGAGCGCGTTGGCCGGGCGGGCGTTGTCCGCCTACAACTTGGTGATCTTTTCAGGCGTTTTCACCATCCAATGGGGTATTGGCTTGCTGATTGACGGTTTCAAGGCATTGGGCTGGGCCGAGGTTGCTGCATTTCAGGCCGCGCTCAGTGTGTTTCTGGTTTGCTGCATCGGCTCTTACGTCCATTTTCTCCTGTCACCGGGCACCAAAAAGTCATAATGGTGGACTGAAATATTATGAATAACGGTATCCTCATCATCGCCCACACCCCGCTTGCCAGCGCCTTGCGTGCGTGTGCGTTGCATGTGTTCCCTGACTCCGCCAGCAAGATCGAGGCAGTGGACGTCATGCCCGACACGCCACCCGAAGTCACCCTGAACGCCGCCCGAGCGGCGCAGGCGAAGCTGGGCTTGCCCTATACCCTGGTGCTGACCGACATGTTTGGCGCCACGCCGTGCAACATCGCGCAAAAGCTGATCGATGGCGTTAAGTCGCGCCTGATCGTGGGTGTGAACCTGCCCATGCTGGTGCGCACTATGACCTACCGGCATGAGCCGCTGGACGCACTGGTCGCCCGCGCACTGGCCGGCGGCGCGCAGGGCGTGATGCAGGTGGCCGTCTCCGCGCCGCAAAATCAGTTAAAGAAGAAAAATGATCAAGACGCCCATCAACATCAGCAATAAGCTGGGCCTGCACGCCCGAGCCTCCGCCAAGCTCACCAAACTGGCGGGCAGCTTCCCCTGCGAAGTGTGGCTGGCCAAAGGCGAGCGCCGGGTGAACGCCAAAAGTATCATGGGCGTGATGATGCTGGCGGCGGGCATCGGCTCGACCATCGAGGTGGAGACAAGCGGTGAGCGTGAGCAAGAGGCGACGGATGCGCTCTTGGCGCTCATCAATGACAAGTTCGGAGAAGGCGAGTGACATGACCCCCACGCTCCACCGCTATGCGGGTCGCTGCCCCCCGAGGGGGCTAATTTTTCTAGGGGCGGCCCGTCGAAAAATTGTCTCTGGCGCCGATAGAACTGGGCTTGTCCAGTGACCTTCGCCATTCACGGCTTGGCGGTGGCCCGTGGGATTGCCATCGGGCGAGCGGTGATCGTGGCATCCAGCCACATGGATGTGGCGCACTACTTCATTGAGGCCACTCAGGTCGATGCGGAGATCGACCGGGTCCGCGCGGGTCGCAATGCGGTCGTTGATGAAATCCACCGGCTGCAAAAAAGTATCACGCTGATGGGCCCAAAAGAAGCACCGCATGAGTTGGCTGCGCTTCTTGACGTGCACCTGATGCTGCTCCAAGATGATGAGCTGATCCTGGGCGTGAAACATTGGATCAAAGACCGCTTGTACAACGCCGAGTGGGCGCTGACCTCTCAGTTTGAGGTCATTGCCCGCCAATTTGACGAGATGGAAGACGAGTATCTGCGTGAACGCAAGGCCGACTTGGAGCAGATCACCGAGCGCGTGCTGCGGGCCATGAAAGGCGTGCCCTCACCCATCACCGCACCCAAACCAACACGCGGTACACGCCAAAAATCACAGCAAGATCTGCTGCTGGACGACACCATCGACGTGCCGCTGCTGCTCATCGCACACGATTTATCACCCGCCGACATGCTGCAATTCAAGCAGAGCGTCTTCGCCGGGTTTATCACCGATGTGGGCGGCAAAACCTCGCACACCGCGATTGTGGCGCGCAGCATGGACATCCCCGCCGTGGTGGGTGCGCGCCTGGCCAGTCACATCGTGCGTCAGGATGACTGGGTGATCATTGATGGCGACGCCGGCATCGTGATCGTCGATCCGTCGCCGATCATCCTGGCCGAATATGGCTTCAAGCAGCGCCAGTTGGAATTGGAGCGAGGCCGTTTAAGTCGCTTGCTGCACACGCCCGCCATCACCATGGACGGCCAGAAAATCGAGCTTTTGGCCAACATCGAAATGCCCGAAGATGCGCCCGGCGCGGTCAAGGCCGGCGCCGTGGGCGTGGGGTTGTTTCGCAGCGAGTTTTTGTTCATGGGCCGTGCTGCGGGCCAGTTACCGGACGAAAAGGAACAGTACGAAGCCTACAAACGCGCCATCGAAGGCATGCAGGGCCTGCCAGTCACGATTCGCACGGTGGACATAGGTGCTGACAAGCCGCTAGGCAAATCCAGCGATAAAACGCTGCGCGACGATGCCCATTTGAACCCTGCCCTGGGCCTGCGCGCTATTCGCTGGAGCCTGGCCGACCCCGCGATGTTCTTAACTCAATTGCGCGCGATTTTGCGGGCTGCAGTGCATGGTCGCGTGAATCTGTTGATCCCGATGCTGGCGCATGGCAGCGAAATTCGTCAGACTTTGTCGTTGCTGGATCACGCCCGCGCCGAACTGAACAACCGAGGCGTCGCGTATGGCTCAGTGCAACTCGGTGCGATGATCGAGGTGCCCGCTGCCGCCTTGACGCTCAAGCTGTTCCTGAAATACTTCGACTTCCTGTCCATCGGCACCAACGACCTGATTCAGTACACGCTGGCGATTGACCGGGCCGATGAGTCCGTCGCGCATCTTTACGACCCGCTGCACCCCGCCGTGCTGCGCCTGGTCAGCGAAACGATTAAGGAGTGCAACGCGCAAGGCAAAGGCGTGAGCGTGTGCGGCGAAATGGCGGGCGACACGACGTTGACGCGCTTGCTGTTGGGCATGGGCTTGCGCAGCTTCTCCATGCACCCGGCACAGATTCTTGCGGTGAAGCAGGAGGTGCTTCGATCAGACACTGCGAAGTTAAAGGTGTGGTCGGATCGCATCATGCTCGAAGATGAGCCGAGCCTGAGCATGACGCGCGCGTGAAGCGTCAATCGAATCGCCCATAAAAAAAGGCCCGCACTTTCATGCGAGCCGATTTCAATTCTGAGTGCGTCAGCTTATTGCAGCTTGATCTCCACGTCCACGCCCGCCGGCAGGTCGAGCTTCATCAACGCGTCAACGGTCTTGTCAGTTGGGTCAATGATGTCCATCAGGCGCTGGTGCGTGCGGATTTCAAACTGGTCGCGCGAGGTTTTGTTGACGTGCGGCGAACGCAGAATGTCGAAACGCTTCATGCGGGTTGGCAAGGGCACGGGGCCCTTGACAATCGCGCCGGTTCGCTTGGCGGTATCCACAATTTCAGCAGCGGACTGGTCGATCAGTTTGTAGTCAAACGCCTTCAGGCGGATGCGAATTTTTTGCTTGGTTGCCATGGTATTTCCTTAAAAGTACTATTTGGCTTAAGCAATAATCTTCGCCACCACACCGGCACCGACGGTCTTGCCACCTTCACGGATGGCAAAGCGCAGGCCTTCTTCCATCGCAATCGGGTTGATCAGCTTGACCGTGATACTGACGTTGTCGCCCGGCATCACCATCTCTTTG
>JANOTO010000119.1:0-2120 GCA_031416395.1 Rhodoferax sp.
TGCTGCTCTCAATTTGACGCAGCGCTTGCACGCTGATGCCCCGGTGCGCGGCAAACTCGGGCTGGGTCAGGCGGCTGATTTTGCGCATGGTGGCGACGGCTTGGCCCACGCTTAGCTCGCCTGAAACAACGGCCTTGTAGAACGTGTCTCGCTGCGCTTGTGCGGCTTGCGAGTCAACTGGTTTTTTGACGCGCTTGTCGGTCATTGCGCACCTTTGGCTGGCTGACGTGGGGTCGTCTTGCGCGCGGTTGTTTTGGGAGCCATCTCGGCCAGCAAAGCCAGCGCATAGGCCTGCTCTTCAATCGATTTGAGGCAGGGCTGCAGTATGGCCTCTTCTACGCCGCAGTTGCGAGCGATGGTCTCAAGCTGGGCCACTTGGCTGGCGAAGGCGTGCAGCGCGTGGGCGATTTGCTCGCGCTCACGCATTGGCGCATTCAGCCCGGTGATGATCTCGCGCCAATCGGTCTGGCGCACGCCGTCTGCGCTGCGCCAATGACAACTGCGCGGCACGATCTCGGGGTCTTTGAACATTGGCGCGAAGTCGAACAGCGGTGTGAGTTGGATGCGGCCATCGGGCAGCCGCTGCACGGCAGTGTTGCGGGCGTGGTTGTCGGTGTTGCGCATTGCCAGGTTGAGTACGTCACGCTTCATGAACTCGATGGTGTCGACGAGCGGGTCTGCCACCACGGTGCGCATCGCGTCAAGCAGGCTTTGCTGGGAATGGGGGATGCCAAAACCGCGCTGACCCGCCAGGCTGGCCAAGCTCTCCTGGTGCAGACGAATGACTTTGCGTTGACGGCCCTGCTCATGTTGATCACGTTGATCGCTTTGATCGCTTTTTTCCCCTCCTTCGCCGTGATCCACGACGCGGTCAAACCGGCGCACAAACAACATCTCGCGCACCAGCATTGGCGGGTGGTGCGTGCGCAAACCGCAGGCGGCAGCCACGCGCAGGTAGGCGGCTTCGTTGCGCAGGATCAGCCGGTCGTCATCGCTTTTGCCACGCGGCAGCTTGACCAGCCAGTGTTCCTTGGCCTGCACATCAGGCAGAGCCAAGTCTGCGAACCAACGGCCTTCATCATTGGTTGTCAGCAGAAACTTGGGCGCTACGCCTTGCACGCCAGTGGTGCCTGCTGCCAGCATGGCGTGCAGGGCGATGTGATCCAGAAAGCCCTGGCTGTGGCTGTCGATGTCGTCCAAAGTGAAGCCGAGCGTTGACTGGGCATCTGGATTTTGAGCGGCCTGGGCCTCGTAAAACGCTACCGCTGTATTGAGCCGAACGCAACCGATGGGGTTGAATGCGCCGACCATCACCAGCGGCATCACCATGTCATCCGAGTCGGCAAGCTGGAGGGTGTCCAGCAAAAACCGACGGCCCCGGCCTTGCGGCACCAAGTCGTACACAAACGACGGCGGGCGTTGATCCGTCTGTTGTCCGATCAGCCCCTCGACCATCGCGGGAGGCCACAGACCCACCGGCAGTGTCAACGACACGGGCAGCGGATGCGGGCCAAAGACGTAGTCCTCCCGGTAAGCGAATATTGCTTTGTTCGCGCCCAACACCCGAAGCTCACCGGCAGGCCGCCAAATTCCGTCATGGTGGACTTCGACGATTGAGGTGACCGGATAAATCATTTAGGCTATTTTAATGTTAAATAAGCAGATAATTTATCGTACTAATTAATTATTGCAATAGATGATTTATGAATTTCAGGGCTCGAAATTGATTCATTGTTGATACGTTGGCAAGGTATGCTTTACCACAATTGTAGTCAAAAATTGAAAAAAATTAACTCTCAGGTTAATAATTCGTCATTTCAGGTGAATTTTCATCAAATTTTTAAAGAAATAGTGCTCTGGCTCTCAAACAATATACATAAGAAGCTACATATTTGATAGTGTTCGAAGGTTCTATCTAGTGCTACCGCAGCACTCCCAGCGCGAACGGCAGACTCACCACTCCCAGCAGGGTTGACAGCGTGACCAGCGCCGCCACCGGCGCGCCGTCGTAGCCCATGCGGGCTGCGAGTACGTAACAGCTTGAGGCGGTGGGCAGGGCTGAGAAGGCCAGCAGGATGGTGGTTTGCAGGTCCGACAATCCGAGCGCGCGCGACAGACCC
>JANOTO010000120.1:0-23314 GCA_031416395.1 Rhodoferax sp.
GGCGGTTTGACGACGCGGCCTGTGGCCTCAAGGTCAAAAAGCGCTTGCGCCACGGCGATACCCGCCTGGCCGTCCATGCCCGCATGATGCGCCTTGGTGTACAGCGCGACCTGGCCGCTCTTGAGGCCATCAATGATGAAAAACTCCCACAGCGGGCGGCTCCTGTCCAGCAGGCTCGAATGCAGGCGCGCCACGTACTGCTGCAACTGGCGGTTGCTACCCGGCTTGGGCAAGGTGATGTGGCGCACGTGGTGCTCGATGTCAATGTCTTCATCTTCCACCCATACCGGGTTGGACAGATCAAACGGAATCAGCGCCAGCTTGCGGGTGAATAAATCGGCCAGATGCATGCGCTCGGCCACGCGCTGCTTGGCCGCTTCATAAAAGTCGTCGCTGTTAAAGCCCTCGGGCAAATCAATCACGCACAGCGAGCCGACATGCATCGGCATTTCAGGCGATTCGAGGTGCAAAAAGGTGGCATCAAGGCCGCTTAAGTGGTTCATATCAATCCTGTTGAAGCCGATGGGAAAGCATGCAACAGTCTAAGCCCGGTGACGCTATGGAATACCCTGAGCAGCCCAGGCAGAACTCGTCTCGCCTGTGACATCACTCCCGCAGCGCACGCGAGGCTTTGGCCCACCAGTCCTTGACGGTCAACTTGGTGCGGGCGGCCCACTGCCAAGGCTCCGAGGCGCGAATCTGTGCCATCAAGCCGTCCTTCCAAGTCTTCCAGCGCGGATACCACTTGGCGAACAGCTCAAACTTCATCAGCGCAGGCTGTGTGAGCTGAAACAACCGCGCCACAATCGCGGTGCCCAGCACTTTGGCACCGAGCAGCAACGTGATGCCGAGCGCCTTTTGTGAATGGGCAAATAGGAAAAGCGCCAGCAGCTTGATGGGCAGCAGCAGCGCCCAGGGCACGGCAAAAATCAGTAACGCCCCCCAGCGCGGCAACCGCGTGATGGCGCGCTCGATGGATGCCCACACCGGCAGGCGCGCCAGCCGCGTCATCAGCCGAGCCAGCGGCTCCCAGCCCCATTCTTCGAACAGAAGAATGATGGCCAGCACGCCAAAGGTCAGCGCGCGCAGGATTCGTTTGAGGATGTTCATGGGTACTTTGTAGCGACGTGCAAAACGTTCAACACGACAACGGTGGTGGCGGACTGCTGAATCACCACCACGTAATTAGGGTGCGCGACGAGTTCCAGCGTGCCTTTGACGCGGCCTTTGCGGCGCGGGAAGTTGGGGTCAGCCAGGCTGTCTACCTGATCTTCAATGTGCAGCAACATCCGCATGGCTGCGTCAGGATTATCTTGTGCAATGTAGTCGTGCACGCCCTGTATATCTTGCTCATATCGGGGGGTGCGAAGCACGTCGAACCAGGCCCTCATGCCACACGTTCAGGTGACTGGCGCGCTTTAACGCGGGCAATCAAGTCAGCACGGCGCTGTGTCCATTCTTCAGCGGTGTAAGCCTTATTCGACCCATCCGTCAACCCATCAATCGATGCCTGCACCTTGGCGCGAAACCAGCGGTCGTAATCCGCATCGGCTTGCGCAGCCTCATGCGCGGCTTTGAGGGCGATGCTGCGGTCGGGCCGGGCAGTTTTCTCCAGCGCGCGATCTTCAGGTCGCCACTGTGCGGCATCGATCTGGCATTGATTCCAGCCGATGCCGCGCAGCAGTTGCAGCGCCTTGCGCGGGTCAGCAAACCGACGCGGCTGTTTGCGCGAAGTGGCCAGCACCGCCTCAAACTTCTGCGTTTGAATGCTCACTACAAAAGCCCCACCATCGCCACGCAAGGTGATGCCAGTGACCCCGCCCGTGGCCGTGGCGGTTTTGAGCTGTTCGAGGTTCAGGGTTTGAGTCATGCTAAGCAGTTTAACTGTTTATCGACAATCAAATAACAATTAAGTGCGATGATAAACCGTTGAGTTAGGGTCAATTTCTAACCGCTAAATGCTATATAAAATATAGCTTTTTACGCAAGATATACGAGAGCTAGATGCCTATTTGATCAATAAAATAGCTCAAAACGGTAAAAATCATGTCCAATAAACCCAATATGGGTATATTTATGAGATTTTAGGATGATTGTCAAGTCGCCGTCGCCTGCCAGCGCCAGCGCACCATAAAGAGCGCCACGGCGGCATGAATGGCGGCAAAGAGGATCGATATCGCACCTTTGGCTAACAGCGGGTTGACCATCCCCAGCAAAAAGCCACCTCCCGCCGCCCCCACGAGCCAAGGTAGCAAGCCGTACAGCACCGCCATCAGCAGCAAAAACGCGGCGACGGCGCGGCGGTTTTTGGCATCAAACGCCAAGAACAGGGCCAGCGCGCAGTCGCGCACCATCAGCAGCAAAAACGCGATGGGGTGCAGCAAGACTTGCTGGGCCGACAGCCAGGTCACCGCATCAGGCTGGCTTAACGTGGCGGAGCCGAGCAGCGCAAACGGTACGGCCAGCGCCAAAGTGGTGGGCCAGCGCGGCAGTTGCAGCCAGGCCGCGCGGTATTGGCCGGTGGTCACCCGCGCGACCACGCGCGTCCACAGCGGGCGGCGTTGCGGCTCAGTCAGCAGGGCAAAGTAGGTGAGCAGCGAGCACACCACCAAACCTATGGCGCAAAATGCCATCAGTTTGTGTTGGGGTGCAAAGCCCGTCAAGTAAACCGTGGCCAGCAGCGCCAGCGCGGGCCAGCCCCAAGGCCATTGGCGCACTGCCAGCACCTGCGCCATGGAGCGCCACGCCGCCGCCAGCGCGCAGGTGGCAAACAGCAGCATCGACAGCATGGCGAAGCTGACGTTGTTGAATGACTGGCCCCACCAGGTCACGCTCAGTTCACGCTGAATGCCCAACAGCGGCCCCACCGTCCAGAACATCACCGCGACCAGCACCCACACGCCGCCACGCCTGGCCTTGAGGCCGCCGTTTTGTACGATTTGAAGATTCACCGCGATCAACAAAGCCTGCAGCAGCACGCCGAACAATACTGCCGACACGCCGGCCTGTAGCACCCAGCTGCCTTGGCCGCTCATCAACGCAGCGGGCAGCGCTATCAGCAAACACAGCGCCCCGCCATACCAGCCGTAAGCGCTGGCCCCGGCCAGCTTGCCCCAAGTCATGGCCCACGGCTGCATCGCGCTCATGCGCTGTTGGTCCCAAGTGCGGTCGGTGATCTCATCCGTCACACTGGTACCCGCCGCCAGCGTGCCCATTACCCACACCAGCACGACAAACAGCCCAGCGCCCGTGATGGCGATGGCTTGCAGAGAGGTGGCTCGATCCCCACCCGTCAAAAAGGCTGCTGCAAAACAGGCCAGCAACAGCGCTGGCAGGATGACCAGCCGGGTGCCAGACAGCCCCAGCCACAGTTGACGGCGAAATTCGGGGTTCATGCGGGCGCTCTTGTGCGGGCGGTGGCTGAGCGCTCTGCCGCGAGTGATTTCAAATACGACTGCTGCAGGTTCTCGGTGATGGGTGCAATCATCGTCAGCCCGTGCCCCGCGCTTACACAAGCGCTCACCAGCGCGGCCTGCGCCGCCGCATCGCCGCGTAAGCTGATCTCCACCGCGTTGCCATCGACGCGGCGCGGCGTCACGTTCACTTGAGTTTTCAGCCACGCGGCGACGGGCTCAGCACCGTGGACGAACTCTAACCGCAGCGTACGTTCTGCTGAGGGGCCCGCGCCTGTAACCGGTACGTCACCTAACGCCCTGTGCTCCAGCACGCGGCCCTGGTTCAGCGCCAGCATGTGGGTGGAATATTCGTCCAGCTCGGCCAATATGTGGCTCGACACCAGCAGGCTCATACCCTGCGCCTGCAAGGTCTTGAACACGCCTGCCAGCGAACTGCGCGCCTCGGGGTCCAGCCCGCTGGCAGGTTCATCCAGCAGCAACACTTGGGGCGAGTGAATGATCGCCTGTCCAATCGCCAAACGCTGGCGCTGCCCGCGCGACAGCGTGCTGGCCATACTCTGCAATTTCTCGCTCAGGCCCATGCGCTGGGCGGTCGTTTTGACAGCACCCGCCACAGTATCATCGCCCAGCCCCTGCGAGCGCGCCGCGTACTCCAGCCCCTGCGCCACCGTCAGTTCGCCATACAGCCCAAAACTGTCCGACAAATACCCCATCAGCCGATGCACTTCGCGCGGCGACTCAAACACATCAACCCCCGCCACATGAATCGTGCCCGAAAGCGGTGTCTCCAGCGCCGCAATGCAGCGCAACAGCGTCGTCTTGCCCGCGCCATTGGGCCCGACCAGAGCGGTGACTGTGCCCGGCTCGATCTTCAAACTCACCCGCTCCAGTGCGCGAAAGCCAGGGTAGTCGAAGGTGAGGTCGAAGACCTCGATGATGGGGTTTGTCAAATGGGTTCCTTGCGCACGTTAGCCTGTGTTCGCGAGGTATTGTCGGGGAACTGCTCGTTGTGATCAGTGCCGCGCACCGGTAAGCACCGCCGCATAATGGCGGTTCAATTCACCCCACTGGAGACTGCCATGGGACACGCCGAACAAAAAACCGTTTTCGCCGCTGTTGATTACCTGACCTGGGAGGCCAGCCAGACCGAACGCCACGAGTACATCGACGGTGAAGTTTTCGCCATGGCAGGTGCGGAAGATCGCCATGTGACCGTTGCGATGAACCTCGCGTTTGCTGTCCGCCAACACCTGAGCGGCACCCCCTGCCGCACCTACATGAGCGACATGAAGCTCAACGTCGCTACAGCCAACCAATATTTCTACCCCGATGTGATGGTGACGTCCAGCGCGATAGACCAAGCCAACCCGCTGATCAAGTCGGAGCCCAAATTGATCATCGAAGTGCTCTCCCCCAGCACCGCCGCCTACGACCGTGGCCTGAAATTTGGCTACTACCGTGCACTGCCCACTTTGCAGGAGTACGTGCTGGTCGACCTCGACACCCGCATCACCGACTGCTACCGCAAAGGCGCTGATGGCCTGTGGGTGCTGCACCCGTTCGGTAAGGGCGAAGCGGTGAAGCTCGCCAGCGTTGATTTGGAAATTAGCGCGGCGGCGTTGTTTGCTGAGGTGGTGTGAAGTGATTTCAGTTAGCTATTTAATAAATAGCTAATTATGTATAAGATACGAGAGCCAGAGGCCATTCTGAGTGATAAATTGGTCAAAACAGCTCAATTTGGCGTTAAATAAACCCAATTTGGGTATATTTAGGCCGTTTTTCAGACTATCGCTGCGTACCTTCATCAAGGCAGAAAATCCTACGCGAAGTAATGTCCGTCCCGCGCGGCAACAGCGCAATGTGCTGGGTGGGACTGTCTTTTGTCGATGCGCGCCTTTCAGCAGGTGGTGGATGACGGCAGTTTTGCCGCTGCCGCCCGCTCGCTGGACATCTCTCCCGCCGTGATGACGCGCCTGATCACCGATCTGGAGCAGCACCTGGGTGCGCGCCTGATGCAGCGCACCACCCGCAAGCAGGCGCTGACGGATGCCGGCCAAGCCTATTTGCTTCGCGTGCGCAACATCTTGAGCGACCTGGACGACGCTGAGAACACGACGCGTCAGCACACGGTAGAGCTTGATGGACTGCTACGAATTCACACGCAGCCTGTGCTGGCCGTGCATGTTCTGGCCCCGGTGACGGCGGAGTTTCGAAGGCGTTACCCGAAGGTCGAGCTGGACATCACCATCGGCGAGCCCAACGCACCACCGATTGAAGTCTACGACCTGACGATACTCGGCGCGCGCGATGACTTCGATGCCAATGTGGTGGCCCACAAGATCGTTGAATCTGAAGGCTTGCTTTGCGCGTTACCCGCCTACCTGCGCAGCGCGGGCACGCCGCTGCGGCCCGAAGATTTACATGAGTTTGCATTTTTGCGGCTCAATGTGCCTGGCGCGCGTGCCCGGGACATCGCACTGATCAACCCCGACGAGTCGGATCGCACCGTCACCGCCAAAATCCGTCCGGTGTTGACGGCCAACCACAGCGACACCCTGCTACGCGCCACGCTGGACGGCGCGGACATCTGTCATCAGCCCATGGCACTGGCCGCGCCTTATCTCAAGCAGGGTTTGCTGCAACGCGTCATGGCTTCTTGGATCACCGGACGGTTTGCGGTTTATGTCGCCCTACCCAGCCGCAAATTCGTCCCCAAACGGGCCAGGGTCTTCATGGAGTTTTTGATTGAACAGGCCCGGCTGAACGCCGAAAACTCGCGGTGAAATTGGGAGCTGGATTTACGCGAGTAAAAAGCCAGTCTGCCGCCACGCTTCAAACACCGTTACCGCCACTGCGTTGGACAGGTTCAAGCTGCGTTGGCCCGGCTGCATGGGCAGCTTCAGACATTGCGATGGCGGGAAGGTTGCCCGAACCGCGTCGCTCAATCCTTTGGTTTCCGAGCCAAACACGAGCCAGTCGCCTGGTTGGAATGAGATGCTGTACACACCGCCCGTTCCCCGCGTGGTCAATGCAAATAGCCGTTCGGGTGGCGGGTTTTGCCTCGCGAGGAAGGCGGGCCAGTTGGCGTGTCGGGTCACTTGCGCATACTCGTGGTAGTCCAGCCCGGCGCGGCGCATCTGGCGGTCTTCCATCGAGAAACCCAGCGGTTCGATCAAATGCAGTTTGCAGCCCGTGTTCGCTGCCAGGCGGATTACATTGCCCGTGTTGGGCGGGATTTCGGGTTCGACCAGGACGATGTTGAACATGGGGAATCAGGCGTTTTCAGTTAATCTATTTCAGTTCTGGCGAATACCAAACCCGTAATATGGCTTGCTCCTGCGGCGCGAAGGGCGGTAGCGGCCCCGTGCAGGGTCGCGCCCGTGGTCATCACATCGTCCACCAGCACAATTCGTTGGCCCCGCACACGCTGTGCCAAGAGCGGATCGACGGCGAAGGCATCCACCATCGCGCGCAGTCGGTCTTCGCGGTCCAACAAGCTCAGCGCGGGGGTATCTTTGATGCGCAGCAGCACAGCAGACGCCAGTTTCTGCGCGTTGAGGGCCCGCGCCAATACCAGCGCCTGGTTGTAACCCCGCGCGCGTAGCCGCGCTGCGGACAGCGGCATCGGTATCACCAAATCGGCAGCATCCAGCGCAGGCTGCACCTCAAGGTTGGTGCGCATCACCTGTGCAATCTGCGCGGCCCAGGCGGGGCGGTCATAGAACTTGAACTGGCCAACCAGTCCCGCCCAGGGGTACTCATACGATACGGCAGCGACGCAGGCATCCAGCACGGTGGGGTGGGTGATGCAGGCACCGCAACGCAAAATGCTGGCGTGCACCCGCAAGGCACAGGTGCGGCAGCGCGGCTGGGTTTGCGCAAAACGGCTGACGCAATCTTTGCAAACGCTCTGGCTCGGCCAAGCGTGGCAAACCTCGCATTGGCTGGGGACGGTGGCAGATAGCCGGTCAAGTAACGCGCTGAACATCGGGTCAATATACTCGCCCGGTTACCTCTGACGAACCATGCCGACATCCCGCCCACCCACTATTGATCCCGTCGCCGCCCAGCGCTGGGATCAGTTGTTGATGGATGAAACGTCGCCCTGGCTGCACGAGGAGGTGGCGCGACGCATGCAGGAGCGGCTGGACTGGATCAAGCTGCAACCCGAGCGCTGGGCGCATTGGGCACCGGCGCGGGGTGGGCTGGCCGCGCATGCGTTGTTGGCCCAGCGGTATCCGCATGCCGAGTGCTACCTGATGGAATCTTCCGTGCAACGCGCGCGGGCCAGTCTGCAAGCATTGCGCAGACCCTGGTGGAGCGCCACTCGCTGGACGGGGCCTGCTACGCATTTTGAACCCCCGGCGAGCGAAAGCGTGCAGATGCTGTGGGCCAATATGGCCTTGCACATGGCTGCTGATCCACAAGCCTTGATCAACACCTGGCATCGAACGTTGGCCGTCGATGGTTTTTTGATGTTTTCTTGCTTGGGTCCTGACAGTTTGCGTGAAATCCGCGCGGTTTACCAGCGCCTGGGCTGGCCCGCACCCTCGCATGAATTTACCGACATGCACGACTGGGGCGACATGCTGGTGGCAGCGGGTTTTGCCGAGCCGGTGCTGGACATGGAGCGCATCGTGCTGACCTTTGCGACGCCCCAGCGCCTGCTTGCGGAGCTGCGCACGCTGGGGCGCAACCTGCACCCCGCGCGCTTCTCAAGCCTTCGCGGGCGCGCCTGGCAGCATACATTGCAGGATGAAGTACAGAGGGATTCGGGAGGCGAACCGCTTTCCCTCACGTTTGAAGTGATTTACGGCCATGCTTTGAAGCCCAAACGGCGGCTGGCAGTACAACCGGAGATGCGCCTGTCGTTAGACGAAATGCGCAAACAGTTGAATTTGCGGTGACGGGGCGCTTGAACTGTGGTTTTTCGGTCTGTGGAATCGTGCCTGGACACGCCCGACTCGGCAGCAGGGTCAAGTGCTGGTTGTGGGCCAAATCAGCCATTTGCCTCGGCTACAATGCATTGCAAATTAATTAGGGTATTTCCCCCAGACTTTCGCGATGGTGATTAACGCATCCGCGCATTGGCCCAGGCAACTCGTGTGACAAATCTGGTATTTCGCTTCGCAACGGTGCACGGCCAAAACATCCAATGGTTTTTGCGGCGTAATTGCTCCATCTCCCCGAGTCAGTTGGCTTTGGTGTACGTATCGTTGTGCATTGTTTCGTTGGGAATCGGCACAGCATTCTGGTTTCATGGGGCAACCTTTGTGTTGTCATTTGCAGGTGCCGAATTGCTCATGGTCGGTGCGGCTTTTCTGGTTTATGCCCGCCACGCCAGTGATGGTGAGCGGATTTTTCTGGCTGGCCCCCAATTGGTGGTTGAGCTGGAAAACGGTGGCAAATTGCAGCGCGCGGAGTTTCGGCGGGAGTGGGTCAGGGTGGAGCCACAGTCCGGCGATGGATCGTTGATCGAGCTTTCGGCTCAAGGGCGCTCCATCAATGTCGGGCGCTTTGTTCGACCTGAGTTGCGCCCCATGTTGGCCCGCGAGATCAGAATGGCGCTGCGTAACGCGTGAAGTTTTGGAATCGAGTTGTTGGTGGAATCAAGTTTTAAGGCAATGAAGAAGTGAACACGATGAAGAGCATTTTCAACGCACTGCCCAAGTTTGTGGCGAGACCTTTGCTGGCCCTGGGCGCTGCGGCGGCCACAGCAGCCCACGCTGTTAACGATCTGCCCGGTGGCCCCGCTGTCAATCAGCTCAATCTCCATCCAGCCGTTACAAAAATTGCGCAAGAGCAGGCCTGGCTGCACTGGTTCATGCTGATCGTCTGCTCGGTGATTTTCGTGGCGGTGTTCGCCGTCATGTTCTATTCGATCTGGAAGCACCGAAAGTCCAAAGGCTACAAAGCCGCCAACTTCCATGAATCAGTCACAGTCGAAATAATCTGGACCATTGTTCCCTTTGTCATCGTGATCTTGATGGCCCTGCCTGCCACCAAAGTGATTGTGGCCATGAAGGATACGACCAATGCTGACCTCACGATCAAGGCCACAGGCCATCAGTGGAAATGGGGCTACGACTATATAAAAGGCGAAGGTGAGGGCATTGGCTTCATCTCCCAATTGGATTCCACACACCGCGAAATGTCTAACAATGGCGGCCCCAAGCCCGGTCAGGTGGTGGACAACTATTTGCTTAAAGTTGACAACCCGTTGGTCGTGCCGGTGGACAAAAAGGTGCGTGTGATCGTGACCGCTGTCGATGTGATTCACGCCTTCATGGTGCCCTCATTCGGTATCAAACAGGATGCGATTCCGGGCTTTGTGCGTGACACTTGGTTTCGGGCGGAAAAAATCGGCGACTACTACGGCCAGTGCGCCGAGCTGTGCGGCAAAGAGCACGCCTACATGCCGATTCACGTGAAGGTTGTGTCGGCGCAAGACTACGCAGTCTGGGTCGATGGAGAGCGCAAGAAGATTGCCGCCAAAGCGGATGATCCGACCAAAGTCTGGACGGCTCAAGACATCAGTGCGCGTGGCGAAAAAGTCTACGCGGCCAATTGCGCTGCCTGTCATTTGCCCACCGGTAAGGGTGCGGGGCCGATCAAGCCTCTGGATGGTGCGGCGGTGGTTCTGGATGCAGATGCCACCAAAGAGATCATGGTGTTGCTCAAAGGCCAAAACAACGGTGCCATGCCGGCTTGGAAGCAGTTGAGCGACACCGACTTGGCAGCCGTCATCACCTACACCAAAAACAACTGGTCAAACAAGACGGGCCAGTTGGTGCAGCCTGCGGAAATTACCGCAGCGCGCAAGCTTTGAGTTGACGCCAGCTAATCGCGACAACAGCCATACCGCAAATATTTGAGATTTAGAGCATTGAGAAGGACATCAGCATGAGCGCCGTACTAGATCCCCATAACCACACTGCTGGTCACACCGATGGACATGGCTACGGTGGTCACGACGAACACGGCGCGCCCGCGGGCTGGCGCCGCTGGGTGTTTGCGACCAACCACAAAGATATTGGCACGCTTTATTTACTGTTTTCGTTTGCCATGCTGATGTTGGGCGGCGCGTTGGCCTTGACCATCCGCGCCGAGCTGTTTCAGCCGGGCCTGCAGTTGGTCAACCCCGAGTTGTTCAACCAGTTGACGACCATGCATGGCATCATCATGGTGTTTGGAGCCATCATGCCGGCCTTCGTTGGCTTCGCCAACTGGATGATCCCACTGCAAATCGGCGCGGCTGACATGGCGTTTGCGCGGATGAACAACTTCAGCTTCTGGCTGGTCATTCCTGCGGGCTTGATTTTGGTCAGTTCTTTCTTTCTACCGGGCGGCGCACCCGCAGGTGGCTGGACGCTGTATGCCCCCCTGTCGCTGCAAATGGGCCCCGGCATGGATGCAGGCATTTTTGCACTGCACATTCTGGGTGCAAGCTCTATCATGGGCTCGATCAACATCATCGTGACCATTCTCAACATGCGTGCTCCTGGCATGACCTTGATGAAAATGCCGATGTTCTGCTGGACCTGGCTGATCACGGCTTATTTGCTGATTGCGGTCATGCCCGTGCTGGCAGGTGCCATCACCATGACGTTGACAGACCGCCACTTCGGCACTAGTTTCTTCAACCCCGCCGGTGGCGGCGACCCGGTGATGTTCCAGCATATTTTCTGGTTCTTCGGCCACCCTGAGGTCTATATCATGATCTTGCCGGCCTTCGGCATCATCAGCCAGATCGTGCCAGCGTTCTCGCGCAAGCGTTTGTTTGGCTATGCTTCGATGGTCTATGCGACATCCAGCATCGCGATTTTGAGCTTTATCGTCTGGGCGCATCACATGTTCACGACCGGTATGCCCGTGACGGGGCAATTGTTCTTCATGTACGCCACGATGCTTATTGCGGTGCCTACCGCCGTGAAAATCTTCAACTGGATTGCGACGATGTGGCAGGGCTCGATGACGTTTGAAACGCCGATGCTGTTTGCCGTGGGCTTTATCTTCGTGTTCACGATGGGCGGATTCACCGGGCTGATCCTTGCCATGGCACCGATTGACATCCAATTGCAGGATACCTATTACGTCGTCGCGCACTTCCACTACGTGCTGGTGGCCGGGTCGCTGTATGGCATGTTTGCAGGCTACTACTACTGGGCGCCGAAGTGGACGGGTGTCATGTACTCCGAAACGCGCGGCAAAATCCACTTCTGGTGGAGCTTGATTGCCTTCAATGTCACCTTCTTCCCGATGCACTTTTTGGGTCTGGCAGGTATGCCGCGCCGCTACGCCGACTACCCCATGCAATTCGCGGACTTCAACATGATTGCGTCGATTGGCGGGTTTGCGTTTGGCATCGCGCAGGTCTATTTCTTCTTCTTCATCGTACTGCCCGCCATGATGGGCAAAGGCGAGAAGGCGCCTCAGAAACCTTGGGAAGGTGCCGAGGGGCTGGAGTGGGAAGTGCCGTCTCCAGCACCCTTCCATACCTTTGAAACGCCGCCCAAGCTTGATCACACGGCGACCCGTATTGTTGGTTGATCTGTTATGAACGAAGAGCAGAAGAAAGCCAACCTCAAAACGGGACTGATATTGTTGTCAGTCGTGGTGGTGTTTCTGATTGGTTTCGTCGCAAAGATTGTTTTGTTGGGCAAGTAGTCTCGCCAATACGTCACCATGATTAGCAGCGAAAATTCAAAAATGCTGGTCAAGCTGGCCGTGGTGACGGCTGGCATGTTCGCTTTCGGCTATGCGCTGGTGCCGATCTACAAAGCCCTTTGTGAGATCACAGGTATCAATATATTGGCGCTGGGTGAGAAGAATTTGCCCGGCCAATCAAACAGTTATTCGGCCAACACCCAAGTGGATACAAGCCGCACCATCACGATAGAGTTCGATGCCAATGCGCGTGGCCCGTGGCGCTTCAAGCCGCAAAAAAATACGATGACGGTGCACCCCGGCGAGTTGGCGACCGTCATGTACGAGTTTGAAAACACACAGGATCGCCGTATGTCCGCGCAGGCGATCCCCAGCTACGCACCGCACCAGGCAGCGTCCCATTTCAACAAGCTTGAATGTTTCTGCTTCGCACAGCACACGTTGGAACCGGGCGAGAAGAAGCAATGGCCGGTTGCCTTTGTGATCGATGGGAAACTATCTAAAGACGTGACGACCATCACGCTGTCCTATACGTTTTTTGAGGTGGGTAGCAAGACGCCATCAGCGCCCTCTGCTTCAACAATGCAAGTGCTAAAAGTGGGAGCGGGGGCATGAAAGAGAAGCCTGCCCCTGGTTCTTTCGGACGAAGCCTTAAAACGGTGGCATGGTCTTTTCTCGGTATACGAAAAAGCAGCGAGTATCAGCAGGATTTAGCATCGGTCAATCCGCTTCACATTGTTTTGGTGGGCATCGGTGGCGTTGCGATTTTGGTGGTGAGTTTGATGTTTTTTGTGAACTGGGTTGTCGCCAAGTAGGTGCCAGTAGGTGGTTAACGTTGAACGCAAAGAACAAGGTATTAATTGAAATGAAGGATTTGAAATGAGCTCGGCAACACACGGCGCACAGCCCCATTATTTTGTGCCCAATCCGTCTCGGCATCCGGCCTTTGCATCCTTTGGCCTGTTGTTGACGTTCTTTGGTGCGACCCAATGGGTTAACGGCACCGACTGGGGCAAGTGGGTGGTGACGGCGGGCCTGGTCTGGTTTTTGGTGGTGCTGTTCCAGTGGTTCAGTGATGCGATCACTGAGAGCCAAAACGGCCAGTATGGTCACCGAGTGGATCTGTCTTACCGCTGGAGCATGAGCTGGTTCATCTTCTCAGAGGTGATGTTTTTCGGCGCGTTTTTCACAGCTTTGTGGTGGGCGCGTTCACATTCGGTGCCTGAGCTGGGCAATCTGGAAAACGCGCTGCTGTGGCCAGATTTCAAAGCCGCTTGGCCAAGCTCCGTTGCTGGGGCGACTGCCTCGCCAGCGGGCATTGTGGAGCCCTTCACGACGATGACACCGTTTTGGCTTCCCACCATCAACACGGCGCTGCTGCTCTCATCGGGCGTGACCTTGACGATTGCCCATCATGCGCTACAGCATGGGAATCGAGGCCGAACCATTGCGTTCATGTGGCTCACCGTTTTGCTGGGCATTGTTTTCTTGGGGGTTCAGGGTTACGAGTACTACCACGCTTATGTAGATTTGAATCTGAAGTTGACTTCCGGTGTCTACGGTTCCACGTTTTTCATGCTGACCGGTTTCCACGGCTTTCACGTCTTCATCGGCATGCTGATGCTGCTGTTCATCACTTTGCGACTGCAACGTGGGCATTTCACGGCGGACAAGCACTTTGGTTTTGAGGGTGCCGCTTGGTATTGGCACTTCGTGGATGTGGTATGGCTGGGTCTGTACGTACTTGTCTATTGGATGTAGACATCAGGCGCATATAGAGAAGGCACCGCAGACGGTGCCTTTTTTGATGGGCGCGTTTGTCCGAAGGGCAAGTCCCGTACTCATCCCGCTGCGGGGATTCCTGTGGGCCGGATGTAGCCCAACTTCCAGGCGAGCAGAATGCAGGCAAATAGCAAGATGGAGAAGCCCACTCGCAATGCCAGTGCGCGAAACATGTTGTTCGATTTTTGTTGATCGTTGTTGCCTCCACGCATCATGAAAAACAAAGCACTGCCAAGCGCGCCGATGATGCCGACAAAGCCGAAGATCACGAAATATTTCATAAGCAGGATTATCCCGTGAGTGTGCGTTTGAAGTTTTGGGTGATCACAATTGCCGCTTTAATCGGTATCCTACTGACGCTGGCGCTCGGTCGCTGGCAGCTCTCGCGCGCTGCGCAAAAGGAAAATCTTCAGGTCGCCATCGTCGCGCAAAGCCAACGTGTCGCGCTCGATACCTCGGCGTTGCTCAAAACTGTGAACCTACTTGAATCCGTTCACAGGACGGTTGCTCTGCGAGGCAGCTGGGTGGCCGCTAAAACCGTATTTTTGGACAACCGTCAAATGAACGCAAAACCAGGCTTCTTTGTTGTTACGCCGATGTTGCTTGAAAACAGCAACACCGCAGTGATTGTTCAGCGGGGTTGGATTGGCCGCAATTTCACCGAACGCGAGCGTTTGCCGGAGGTGCCAACGCCCGGTGGGATCGTTGAGATTCAAGGCAGAATTGCCCCGCCCCCGCCCAAACTATTTGAGCTGGGTGATGCCGGGGTTGGGCGGATACGGCAAAATCTGGACATCGGACAATTCAAAGCCGAAACGAGCTTGCCGTTGCTCCCCATTTCAATACTTCAATCGGATGCAGCAAGCGATGGCCTGTTGCGCGATTGGCCCGTAGCGGCTGCCACAGCTGGCAAAAATTACGGTTACGCGTTCCAATGGTTCGGATTGAGCTTGTTGATCACACTACTTTATGGCTGGTTTCAAATTGGCAAACGATTCTTCTCAAAGCCGATTGCTTGAAATGCCGCAAACCGCCGTCAATGCAGAACAGCCTCTGGGCCTGACCGTGCATTCCATGCCCACGCCTATGCAAACCTTGGACGGGCAGGCCACTCGCACGAGCCGTGGTCGCTGGAAGATGTTGGCTGTGATGCTGGTTTGTGCTGCACCCGTGATTGCTTCGTACTTCAGCTACTACGTCTTGCGCCCTGATGGACGACGCAATTTTGGAGAACTGATCAACCCGCAACCTAGCTTGCCCAATTTAACTGTGACGAGTCTGGAGGGTCAGACGATCAACCTGCAAGCGCTCAAAGGCCAGTGGTTGCTGGTCAATGTCGCAAGTGGCAACTGTGATGAGCTGTGCAATCAGAATCTGTATTTGCAACGTCAAATGCGTGAGAGCTTGGGCAAAGACAAAGATCGGCTGGATCGCGTATGGTTGATTACAGACGACAAGCCGATTGATGCGAAACTTCAGACGGCGTTGTTGGGTGCTACGGTGCTGAGGGTGAAGGCCGACTCGTTGTCGTCGTGGTTAAAACCGGCAAGCGGGCAAGCCCTGGCAGATCACCTCTACGTGGTCGATCCCATGGGCAATTGGATGATGCGCTTCCCGGCACGAATGGATTCGCCCAGTGCCGCAAAAGCCAAACGCGATCTAGAGCGCTTGCTTCGCGCCTCTGCTTCGTGGGACACGGCCGGACGCTGAGCCACGAACGCACACAATGAGCACACACACACCTGTTGATCTGTCGGCTCTGGCTGGCCTGATGCTGGTCGGTGCCGTTCTGGCGCTGATACCTTTGGTATGGGTCGGCTGGCGCAATCGCGGCGCTTCACCTGTGAAGCGCTTGCATGCCTTGACGTTGCTGACGCTCGTGCTGACATTTGACCTGGTGCTGTTTGGTGCTTTCACCCGATTGACTGATTCGGGGCTCGGTTGCCCGGATTGGCCGGGTTGCTACGGTAACGCTACGCCCTTGGGGGCCAAAGGGCAAATTGCACAAGCGCAAGCGGCAATGCCCACGGGCCCTGTGACCACCAGCAAAGCGTGGATCGAGATGACGCATCGGTACTTTGCAACCGGTGTGGGCGCGCTCATCTTGGTGTTGGCCGTTGCCAGTTGGGTAAGTCCGGAAGGACGGGCTCGGATCAGTCCGTGGTGGGCAACGGCGACCTTGGTTTGGGTTTGCGTACAAGGCGCATTTGGTGCTTTGACCGTCACGATGAAGCTCTTTCCAGCGATTGTCACGCTGCATCTTCTGGGCGCGCTCTTGCTGCTGGCATTGCTCACGGTTCAGGTTGTTCAGCAAAGCAAAACGGATCATTGGGTTGGCAACACTGATCAACCGAGCCCCATCGATAAGGTCACGCGCCGATTGGCGTGGCTGGCTTTTGCGGCGATCGCCGTCCAAATAGCGTTGGGGGGATGGGTCAGCACCAATTACGCGGTACTGGCATGCAGCGAGTTTCCAAAGTGCCAAGGCAGTTGGTGGCCCGCCATGAATTTTGATCAGGGCTTTGAGATTTGGCGAAAGCTTGGACTCACTCAGTCGGGCGAGATCATCAGCTTTGAGGCGTTGACGGCCATTCACTATGCGCATCGCATGATGGCGGTGGTGGTCGTGCTTGTGACGGTTGTGCTGGCGCTGCGCCTGAATGGTGTGCCTGGGATGCGCACGGCATCGCGTTGGATTGCCGCTTTGCTTGGTCTGCAATTGGCGACTGGTTTGAGCAATGTCGTGCTCGGTTGGCCCTTGTTGGCCGCGCTGCTACACACCGGGGGTGCTGCCGCATTGGTGATTGTGCTGACCTGGGTCGTCGCAGCACAGCGCGTCAGTGTTCGCTCCCACGCATCGCGTGGGTCTGGCTCTGGGTTAGGCGTGTCGGGGTTGAGTGCATGATTGACAACCCTCCCAAAGTGGAAACGGTGGCTGACTGGCGGACCCCGTTGCGCCAGTTCTACGTGCTGACCAAGCCCCGGGTGATCCAGCTCATCGTCTTTTGTGCCTTGATTGGCATGGTGCTCGCGGTGCCGGGTTTGCCCAGTCTGGCGGAGGTGCGCCTTGCGTTGATCGCTTGTATTGGCATTTGGCTGGTATCAGCCGCCGCTGCCGCCTTCAACTGCATCGTCGAAAAAGGCATTGATTCCAAGATGAAGCGCACGTCCTGGCGACCAACCGCCCGAGGTGATTTGCAGGATCGTCAGACGCTGCTTTTTTCAGCCGTGCTGTGCGCGGCAGGCTCGGCCATCCTCTACGTGTGGGTCAACCCGCTGACGATGTGGCTGACCTTCGGCACGTTTGTCGGCTACGCAGTGATCTACACCATCATTCTGAAACCGGCGACACCGCAGAATATTGTGATTGGCGGGGCATCGGGGGCTATGCCACCGGTATTGGGATGGGCGGCGATGACGGGCGACGTCGGGCCCGAAGCCTTGATCCTGTTTCTCATCGTTTTTCTGTGGACGCCCCCGCACTTTTGGGCGCTGGCGCTCTACCGTGTGGAAGACTATCGCAAGGCGGGCTTGCCCATGCTGCCCGTCACCCACGGCAGCGAGTTCACCCGTCTGCAAATACTGCTCTACACCTTCATTCTGTTTGCCGCGTGTTTGCTGCCATTCGTGTACGGCATGAGCTCATGGATTTACCTGGTCGTTGCGGTGGTTTTGAGCATTGGTTTCTGTCTGTATGCTTTTGCACTGTGGCGCAGCTACTCAGACGCGCTGGCGCGCAAGACGTTTCGGTTCTCCTTGATTCATCTCAGCGTATTGTTTGCGGCGCTGCTGGTCGATCATTACGTGCTTTGACAGATGTGCCCTCGACAAAACGGAAAGTAATCGACCGATGAACAAACGAAGTCTCTTACAGGCGGCCATCTGTTTTGCTGTTGTTCCAAGCGCGACTTTATTGATGTCAGCATGCTCCGAGAACAAGCCGTCCTTTGTCTCGATTGATGTGACGGGCGCTGACTATGCCAAGGACTTCTCGCTGATCGATCACAACGGTCAAACAAGAACACTCAAGGACTTCGCTGGCAAGGTTGTGGTGATGTTTTTTGGGTTCACCCAGTGCCCCGATGTTTGTCCAACGTCAATGGCCGAGTTGGCTGAGATCAAGAAACTGCTGGGCACGAAGGGCGATAAGCTACAAGGGCTTTTTGTGACTGTGGACCCACAACGCGATACGCCCGAGGTTCTCAAAGCCTACATGGCCAACTTCGACCCGTCATTTCTGGCGCTGTACACCACACCTGAGAAACTTGTGGAGCTTGCTAAAGACTACAAGGTGTACTTCAAAAAAGTGGATGGCAAAACGCCTACCAGCTACACGATGGATCACTCAGCGGGCAGTTTTGTCTATGACACCAAGGGTGCTTTGCGTCTTTACACTCGCTACGGGACAGGCGTGAAACCGTTGGCGCAAGACATTGAGCTGCTGCTTAATCAGGCGGGCTGAACAAGCGCTGTGCTCATCGCTCTGCGGGACACTACAAATTCGTCGCCACCACCGCGAATGCCCGAGCCTATTTTCGTTGGAAATTAGCAACACTCAAAACCGTAACAGTCGTAGAGTGTGAACAAATGCACGTTCTTGCAGTATCTTGCATGGTTTTGGATCGCTCGTGTTGACGCATTAGTCGTTGTGTGTGACGATGTGTAAAGTCTCGAGAAAGAATAAGCGCTGAGCGTTAGTAAGAAATTGCAAAGCAGCAGGTCTCGTTATGAAACCTGCCTAACCCCATCGACAACTCGTTTTCAGCGCCAACTAATCCCCATGCCAAATTTTAATTCCTTCCTCCTCTCGTCACTGCTTCTGGGCCTGCTCTTTGGCACGTCGGCTAGCGCCCAGCAGGCCAACGCGATCACCGTCAAGCCGGTTGAGGCGACGCTGTCGGTGTTCCAAGTTGGCAAAAGTGCCGACGGAAAAGAAGCGCTGCTGCCTGCCGAAAAAGCCGCGCCCGGCGATACGCTTGAATACGAGGCGGTCTATAAAAATAATAGCAAATCAGTCGTCAAGTCGCTCGCTGCCACGTTGCCTTTGCCAGTCGGTACCAGCTACGTCCCCGGAAGCGCCAAACCCGCCAATGCCCAAGCCTCGGTGGATGGCAAGACGTTTGCGGCCGTTCCGCTCAAAACCATGGTTAAAACCACCGATGGCAAGCCCGAAGAGCGCCTCGTGCCTTATTCGGAATACCGCGCACTTCGCTGGACATTGGGCGACTTGCCAGCCAATGAGAAACTGACGGTCAGCGCACGTGCGCGACTCGATTCCGTTTCAGGTTCGGTGGCCGTGCCGACCAAGGCCAATTAAGGTGACGGGCACCTTGTTTCATGTGTTGGATCCGCCGTGGGAGGGTGCCGGATAAACAAATCATTCATGCAAATCATTCAGGCAATGCTTTCCCAAGCCAAATTTGTCCCAGAGTTCCCGAAGCCCCAATCTGGGGCATTGTTCAATCCCAAGTTCAGTCGCCATCAATTCAACGAGGAGATGTCAGCAATGACCAATACACAAAGTGCGTGGTTCAATGCCGGAGCCAAGCTCAAGAGCATGTGGATCGCCTTCGCGGCCATCGCCGTTTTCTTCCTGCTCTGTGCAGGGCCTGTACAAGCGGCTGCGCCGCTTGCCGGAACCAGCATCGGCAACCAGTCGTCCGCCACCTATGTTGACAGTTCTGCGATCACCCGCTCGGTTTCGTCGAATACTGTCGCCACCATCGTGCAGCAAGTTGCGGCAGTGACCCTGACAACAAACTTGTCCAAAACGGCGTCCGCCGGCACCCAGGTCAGCTACCCGGTCACGCTGACCAATACAGGCAACGGTACGGACACATTTGCTTTCAGCACAGCGATGTCGGGCAGTTTTAACTTTACCTCGGTCACCTACTATGCGGATGCCAATGGCGACGGCGTGGCAGACAGTGCCACACCGATCACGAGCACCGGAGCCTTGGCATCTGGTGCCGTGTTCCGATTGGTTGCCGTCGGCAATGTGCCAACTACCGCGACCACCGGGCAGGTCAACACACTGGTAATTACGGCCACTTCAGGCTTCGCCCCCGGTACAACGGCGGCTGTCACCGACACAACCACCATCAGTTCGAACGCTGTCATCAACGTCTCCAAGACCATGAGCGCGTCTTCGGGTGCGTCGGGTTCAGGTCCGTACACGGTAACCTTGAGCTACAACAACACCGGCAATATCGCAGCCACCGGCGTCACGCTGACGGATGCGCTGCCAGGCGGCATGACCTACGTCGCAGGTTCGGGTCGTTGGAGCGTGACGGGCACCGCCCCACTGTCTGACGGTGCTCCCCTAGATGGCACAGGCCCCACCATCGATTACAGCGTCACCGGCAACACCGTCACCGGCATCATCAATACGGTCGCGGCCGGGCAATCGGGCACCTTGACGTTTCAGGTGAATATTGCCTCTGGCCTGGCTACCGGGCCGCTGAACAACACTGCGACGTTTGCCTACAACGATGGTGTGAACCCAGTCCCTGTTGCAAACACCAATACCTTCACGTTCACGGTGAACTCATCGGCCAGTGTTTCCTCAAATTCCACGGCAGGCGCGCCCGTCACAGTAGCCAGCGCCACGCAAGGCAGCACGGTGACGTTCCAAAACGTATTTACCAACAACGGCAATGCGACGGACAGTTTTGACATGACCGTGGGTACCAGCAACTTCCCTGCAGGCAGCTCCTATGCCCTGTACAAATCGGACGGCGTGACGCCATTGGTCGACACCAACGGTAACGGCACCCCCGATACAGGCCCCGTTGCGGCCGGCGCAAGCTACAGCGTGGTTTTGAAGGTCACTTTGCCAGCCGGTGCCACGGGTGGCCCGTTCACGGTTCAAAAAACCGCGACGTCCAAACTGGATCCTACAAAAACCGCTACCGGCTTTGATACCTTGACCACCATTGCTGTCAACACGGTGGACTTGACGAACAGCATCAATGCAGGCACGACTTCCAGTATTGCGGGTCTCGGCGCTGGTTCGTTTGCAACGACAGGCGGGGGAACCGTCGTTACCAACGCCACCAATCCTGGCACGACGACGCGCTTTACGGTAAATGTGGTCAATGCTGCAGGCTCGACTGGTGACACCTTCAACTTGGCTGCCAGCACCGACGCTACCTTTGCTACGCTGTCCTTGCCCGCAGGCTGGACGGTGGTCTTCCGCGATAGCGCAGGCACCGTCATTACCAACACCGGTATTGTCGCCAGTGGTGCCACCGCAGTGGTGTTTGCTGACGTGTCGGTTCCCGCAGGCCAGGCCGCTATTCCGTTGGGCCAGCCGATCACCTTCCGTGCGCTATCGCCTTCTACCGGTTCAACTGACCGCATCACCGATTCGGTCATAGTCAACACCATCCGAAGCGTGATCGTGACGCCGAACAATGTCGGCCAGGTGGCGCCAGGCGGCAGTGTGGTCTATACCCATACCATCACCAACGCAGGCAACGTGGCTGAAAACACGGGCGGAGCCACCATTACGCTGTCGTTGGCCAACACACAAGCCGGCTTTACCTCCATCGTGTATCTGGATGCCAACAACAACAACATCATTGACGCCACTGATCCGGTCATCAATACGGCTGCCGACCTCGGCCCTATTGCCGCCGGTGCCAGCAAGCAATTGTTGGTCAAAGTGACGGCTTCTGCGGGTGTCGGCATCGGCGTGGTCAATACCACCACGCTGACAGCGACCACAGCGGGTCTGATTAACACAGTGGCTGCGCCGCCTGCGGTTATCGCCACGGATGCTACGACGGTGATTACCGGCAACATCGTGGTGTTGAAAGAGCAGGCGATTGATGCGAACTGCGACGGCACGCCGGAGGCAGCTTACTCGGTGGCGACCATCACCACCGGTGCAATCCCCGGTAACTGCATCCGCTACCGTATTACGGCCACCAACAACGGCAGCGGGAGTGTGACCAATTTGGTGGTCAGCGATGCGACCCCGGCCAATACCACCTACAGTGGCGCAGCGCCAGCCAGCGCAACAGCAGGCACGGTTGCGGCACCGGCTCCTGGGGCTACTGGCTCTATCAGCACTACTGTCGGCACGCTGACGCCATCGGCCCAGGTGGTGTTGTTCTTCGGCGTGCGAATCAATCCGTAACAACAGGCCCATTAACCGGCGCGCGCGGGGAGAACAGAGTTCTCCCCGTTTCTTTACGGGCACTCCAAAGAGTGCCCGTTGACAAGCGAGCGCAAAAAAACATTCAAATCCGCGACCTGAAATGCCTACGTCCCGAACAACTCAAAAATCTAGCCAGTGAGCAAAACAATTGCCCGCCTGCTCGGGTTTTTTCTTGTTTCGTGGCTGGTAGTGGTGTCGGCGAGCGCCGCCACGCCCTTGGCGGGGCTGTCCATCACCAATCAGGCCATTGCCACTTTTTTCGATACGGAATTCGGGTTCTTTTCCACTCAGAAATCCAATACGGTGACGGTCATCGTCCAGGCGGTCGAAGCGGTTCAAATCCGCCCCGAGCAAACCTTTAACCGCCCAGCCGGATCAGTCGCCGATTTGCCCTATCGGATTATCAATACCGGCAATGTCACCAGCACCTACACCCTCGTTTTTGGAAACATGCTGGGAGACAATTTCGATTTGACAGGGTTGACGCTGTTTATCGACGCCAATGGCAATGGCATCGCAGACGTGGGCGAGACCGTGCTCGCGCTTGGCTCCACCATCACGCTTGCGCCCGGCCAGGGAATTGATGTGGTGCTGCGCGGGCAGATCGGCGTGGTTGTTCCAATCGGCCAAATCGCGCGGATCACCCTGAACGCCACCAGTCAAATGCAAGGGGCCGTCAGCGCAGTGACCGACAGCGTGCTGGTCGTCGAAGGCCCGAGCCTGCGGCTGATCTTGAGCGTGTCCAAGCCCAATCCCGCGCCGCTTGATGTCGTCACTTTACATTACAGCCCAAAACTCTGGCGGTATCACTGCCACCGGTGTGCCAGTGACGGTGGATGGCATTGTTGTATCGCTGGTGGTGGTGCGCATTGCAATTCCAGCCAACACCAGCTTCGTCCGGGTGGGTGCAGCAGGCGCTGGCATACCGCTGTACCACCTGGCAGGGGACCCTCCCAACACCTATTCATCCATACCGCCGGCCGATTTGTCCAAGGTGGATGCGGTCGCTTTTGGTTATGTAAAAATTTCCCCGCTGGAGCGCGAGGTGCGCAGCTTCGACGTGAAAATCAACGCCAATGCCAGTGGCGACATTCTCAACCAAGCGCAAATTTTCTTTGCCGGCCCCGGTCCGCAGGGTGTCGCTTCCGTTGATTCCAATCAGGCCGTCACGACAGTGCCGAATCTTCCCCCCACCATCACCTTTTTCAGGGATGCGGGCTACACCCAGCCGATCAGTGCCGCTGGGACCGACCAGATTGTCTATCTCCAGGTGAACGCGGCCAGG
>JANOTO010000121.1:0-5468 GCA_031416395.1 Rhodoferax sp.
GTTGGTCGGGCTAGCGAATACCGGGCTTGAATACTTTTGATATGCGGTAGGCCTTCGGGTTCGCTTTTTGATTGGTGCCTTCGTGGCGTCCAAGGTGCTGGGTTTTTTTTGTTGTTCGTTGTTTCGAGAGGAATACCCTTACCTCCAACTTATAGCCGACAACTACACTGAAGGTTCATTTTTAAAACCGCGCCCATGCGAAACGTGGGTCAGAGGGGGACGCCTTGAGACTAGCTACTTTTTTAATTGCTTTTAGTGCAGTATTGGCCGGGTGTGCAGTGCCGACAACTGGCGTTGTGCCGCGTGGCGACGATATGTACACGGTAACGCGCCAAGGAGCTTCCTTTTTGGTCACAACCGAATCACTGAAAATTGGCGCGATTCATGAAGCGGACGCCTACTGCACGAGCAAAGGGAAAAAGTACAAGTTTGTGTACAACAAGGACATCCCTGCGGGCCCTCTAGGCCGATGGCCTGAGAGTGAAGTCCTGTTCAAATGCGAATAGCCTAAGCGTTGCCAAATGAAGCCCGCCGCGTGCGGGTTTTCTTTCGTCTGGTGCTGGTGCTGGTGGCCACATGCTGGCTACACGGTACAAAACCCGGTACTGGTGGCTACATGGTGGCTACATGAGAAATAAACGGCACAAATTAAAAAGCCCCGTGCTACTAATTTAGTATCTACGGGGCTAGTGCCTATAAGGCTTATAAGTGGCTCCTCGACCTGGGCTCGAACCAGGGACCTACGGATTAACAGTCCGGCGCTCTACCAACTGAGCTATCGAGGAATAAGCCTTAAATTATAGCGTGGTTTTAGTGCGATGTTTTTGAGAGTTTGCTCTTCAAAACACGGGTGGAGAGTCAAAAAATCAATCGAGCGGCTTTCCCGAAGACGCGGTGCCGATTCGCTCACTCAGTAGCTCGGCTTGTTTTTCGGGCTCTAGCGCGCCAACCAGTGCTCTGACTACAGCGACTGAGCCCACGCCGCTGGCCAACACCGCGTCCAATCTAGATTCATCAATGCCGCCAATGGCGACCAGCGGGTAGTTGCGCATCAGGCGAGCGTAAGTGCGCAAGCGTCCAGGCCCTTGTGGCGGTGTCACCATGCGCTTTAAAGTCGTGGCGTAAACCGCTCCTAGAGCGATATAGCTGGGGCTGAACATGTCGGCTTTCAGCATCTCAGCGTAGCCGTGGCTGCTCAAACCGAGGCGCAGGCCAGCTTGACGGATTAGCTCAAGCTGGGCGATCTCCATGTCTTCCTGGCCCAAGTGGACACCGTATGCGCCGGCGTTGATAGCGGCTTGCCAGTGGTCATTGATGAACAGAAGTGACTTTGTGCCCTCGACGGCTTTCACTGCCGCTTTGACCTCGCAATCAACGGCGTATCGGTCGTCGGATTTGAAGCGCAATTGCACGGTGGGTACACCTGCATGTGCCATGCGGGCAACCCACGCTGCATCTGGCAGTACGGCATAAAGCCCGAGCTGCTTGGGGCAGGAGGGAAAGGCATTCGATCTGGGCCAAGGCGCCATGCCAAAGTCTGAGGGCTCATCGGGCCAATGATGAGGGTCAAACTCGCCGGTTCGGACGGTCTGCAATTGCCACGCCGAGGCCACACACTGCGCATCTGTGTCGATAAAGCCGAGTTGATGGCAGGCGATCGTTACGGCGCGGTAAACAGCATCGTCGGAAAAGACGGGTTCGGTGACGAATGACTCAGCGGGCAGAGCCAACGTGTCGCGAAACGCTTCAACGATGGCAGCGGTGATATCGGAAGAAGCGCTCATGCTTGATGCCAAAAAGGTGTACCTAACACCGGCGTGCTGGCTTGGGCTGAGTGCTGTTCGGCCATCGCGCCAGCTCGAAAGGCACTGCGCCCGGCCTTCACGGCATCGGCAAACGCGCCAGCCATCAAGACCGGGTCTTGCGCTAACGCCACTGCCGTATTGAGCAGCACCGCGTCGAAACCCCACTCCATCACCTGCGCCGCATGCGATGGCAGGCCCAGCCCAGCATCCACAATCATGGGCACGGCCAAACGCTCGCGCAGCATACGCATGGCGTAGGGATTGATGGGGCCTTTACCGGTGCCGATGGGGGCCGCCCATGGCATGACCGCCTGGCAGCCCACATCAACCAGACGTTGGCACAGCACCAAGTCTTCGGTGCAGTAAGGCAAGACCTTGAAGCCGTCCTTGATCAAGCGGCTACTGGCCTCCACCAGATTGAGCGTGTCGGGCTGCAGGGTGTAGTCGTCGCCAATCAGTTCCAACTTGATCCAATCAGTCTCGAAGACCTCGCGGGCCATTTGCGCTGTCGCAACGACTTCCTGAATGCTGTGGCAACCGGCTGTGTTGGGCAGTACGGGCACGTTCATTTCACGCAGCATGTTCCAGAATCCGTTCTCCGCCGCGCTGTCTCCTACCGACAGGTTTTGGCGGCGCAAAGACGCCGTCAACATGGCGGGCTGAGCCAGCTTCACTGCTGCTTGCAGAATCTTCGGAGACGGATAGCGCGATGTCCCCAACATCAACCGACTGGAGAAGCGTTCACCGTAGAGAACCAGCGGCGTATCTGGAACCGTATTGAGTTTTTCTGACATGGTTTCAGTCGGGAATGCGGTCAACCGCCAGTCACCGGACAAATGATTTCGATCTGGTCGCCGGGTTTGAGAAGGGTCTGTGAGTAGTTGGTTTTCGGTACGAATTGCATGTTAACGGCTGCTGCAAATGGCAGTGCTGGGCTCAACTGCGCGAGGGCATCTGCCAACGATGCGCCTTCGGACAGATTGTGCGGCAGCTTGTTGATAAGAACGTTCATGATGCAGCCACGGCATTTTCAACGATCAGCCCCAATTTCTGTGCAATTGGAAACACGCCATGGTTAACCAGCTCCATCACCGCATCAAGGACGGCAGGTGCTATTAAAAACCCATGACGGTAGAGACCGTTAATTTGAATACGGCGGTGACCGATGATACGCACCGCCGGCAGGTTGTCAGGTAGCGCAGGGCGACAGTGCGCGCTCATTTCGACGAGTCTCGCCTCTGCAAACCCGCTGTGCACGGCATAGGCCGCGCTGAGGAGCTCCATCACCGATCTCACACTGACAGGCGACATGTCTTCGGACTCGATCTCGGTCGCACCGATCACAAACATGTGATCGGGCTTGGGTGCAATGTAGAGCGGGTAACGCGGGTGGATCAGGCGCACTGGGCGGTTCAGCGTGACCTCGGGCGCGTGGACTCGAATGACCTCACCGCGCACTCCGCGCAGACGGGGCCAGTCGGTGCGCCCGCCCAAACCACGGCAGTCAAATACCCAACCGACATGATCATGAAAGTCAGACATTTCTCTCGGGCTGTGCCAATGGGCATCGACGGGTAGACGGTCAAATTCAGACAGCAGCGCTTCCAGCAACTGACGGTTGTCCAGCTGTCCTTCGTCGTCCAGGAAGTAGCCTTGCGTGAACCGGGTTCCCAGTGCAGGCTCCAACGCCGATATCTGGTGCGCATCGACGCTTTGGGCACTCGGCAGGGACGGAATTTGCCGCTGCGTGGATTCGAGCTGACGGGCGAACCGCAACGCGTCGGCAGCGTCTTGGCGGTGCCAAACGATCAGGGTTCCCGATTGCTGAAAGAACACGGGCTCTTGCAGGGCCGCTAAAATTGCAGGCCATCGCGTTAAAGCATATTGCCCCATCAGAATGACGGATTTTTCCGTGACGGCTGATTCAGCAAGTGGCGCCAACATGGCGGCGGCAACCCTGGCGGCCGCACCTCCGGCTTCCGGCCCACATGCGTCAAACAACGAGACCGAATGACCCTGACGCGCCAGTTCGCAGGCCAGCAAACGACCCATCAGTCCTGCGCCCAGCACAACAGTTTTCTCGGGAGCGGGGGTTGAACTCATTGCGTCTCTCCAGTGCCAGACCGATTGCGTCGATAATTTTCAGCATGGAAAAAAATGCGATCACACCCGCTGGCAAAGATGATACCTTCCGCTACCTGCGCGTGCTCACCATTGCGGGGTCCGACAGCGGTGGCGGTGCAGGTATTCAGGCTGATCTGAAGACGATTGCGTCGCTTGGGTGCTACGGCATGACGGCGATCACTGCGATCACCGCACAGAACACTATGGGTGTGACAGCTATTCACGGCGTGCCGCCCGAGATTTTGAAGGCACAACTGCAAGCGGTGCTGGATGACATTGGCGTGGATTCAGTCAAAGTAGGCATGCTTCACTCCCCGGAAATCGTTGAAGTCGTCGCCTGGGCAATTGATCATTACAAGCTTGACAAAGTAGTGCTCGACCCGGTGATGGTAGCGACCAGTGGTGACACGCTGGTGGGGCAGGATACAGTCAAAGTGCTGGTGCGCGAGTTGTTTGGCCGCGCCTCGGTTGTCACGCCCAATTTGGACGAGGCCGCATTGCTGCTCGGACATCCGATTGACCGCATTGCAGCGCTGGGTCAGGCGGCGATCGATTTGTTGGGCTTGGGCGCGCAGGCAGTGTTGCTCAAAGGAGGGCACTTGGCGGGTGATGAGGTGGTTGACGTGCTGGCCCAGCCAAATCATGCCCCGATACATTTGCAATCGCGGCGGATTGAAAGCCGTAATGTGCATGGCACGGGCTGCACACTGTCCTCGGCGATTGCCTGCTTTTTGGCGCTGGGGCTTGAGCTGCCGGAGGCTGTCGCGCAGGCGCGCGACTATATTTTGCGAGCTATCGCCAAGGGTGCCAACGTACGCACCGGTCACGGGCACGGGCCGCTGAATCATGGCCATGCGCCGATACCCTCTTGGATAGTCCCGATCACCGGACTGCATGGTGAATTGATGTCCGGGAAAGTGGCTACACCTGCTTCGGGCGCGTGAGCCAGGCAAGAGCGAAGGTGAACGCGAGCGTCGGCAGGGCCGATCCGACCTGTGGTGCCCATTTCGCCATGATGTGATACAGCGCGATACCTGCAATCCACAAGGCCGCCGCCGTGAAATTTACACCCTTCGCACCTGTGGCAATCGATGCTGCGCCGCCGCTCAATCGCCCCAGGATCACGCCATACAAAGGCACAAAGACCGAGCTCAATATCAACAGAAACGGCTCCAGGCTGTGCATTGGCAACACCAGGGCCAAACCCGTGCACAGCACAGCGATGGCGATGCCCCATTGGCGAATGCTCCAGTTGGGGATCAGGCTGTGGCTGGACACCGAGCCCGAGTACACATCACCGTAGGCATTGTCGATTTCGTCGAACAGAATAAAACCCAACGCGATCAGTCCACCTTGCGCCAGCAGCAAAGCCGTTACCAAGTCGGTGCCTGGAGTTGCAGCCGTCACAATCATGACCCCCAAGGAATAGCACCAGATATTGGCCAACGCGTAGCCCAGCCAAGTGCCTTTCATCGCGCTCTTGCCGTCTTTCCCATGGCGGGAATAGTCGGCGATCAAGGGTAGCCAAGAAACAGGCAT
>JANOTO010000122.1:0-2349 GCA_031416395.1 Rhodoferax sp.
TCTTTCCAGCGCAGCGCACACAGGCACCAGCGGTCGTCGGGTTTCAAGCCTGCAAACCGATGTTCAGGCCTGGGGGTGATGAGGTCGTTGCCCTGCTGCAGTGAATAGGCGAGAAACGCCTGAGTCACCCGTGCGCAGATAACGTGGGTGCCCGCATCTTCTTCGTCAGTGTTGCAGCAGCCATCCCTGAAGTAGCCTGTGAGCGGATCGTACGAGCACGGCACCAGTGCGGTGCCGAGCACGTTCAGGGGTTGAGTTGTTTTGGAGGGGGTGGTCAATGTTTCACCGTTTAATCTTTGATTTATCAAACTTGCGCCAATACTGAAACTCGTCTTCATGAATTTCAATGTCGATCTCAGAAATGCGCGACTGCAAGCGCTCCTGCACCTCGGCGACGGCCTGGTTGTAGACCAGCGGGCCAATCTCTTCCAGGATGAAGCCTAAGAGCGCCCCGGCAGCAATGTTGCCAATGCGCTCTTCCATGTTTTCCTGAAAGTAACGCTCGATGGAGACGATGGCTTCCTTGCGGGCTTCTTTGGAGATTTCGATAGTCATGGGTTACGCGCCACTTCACTATACTAACAATAGCATACTATGTATATTATTTGGGAGCTAGAAGGCCCTGTGATTCATATTTTGCCAAATTTCGAAGTTCTCAGAGATTAAATTAACTTCCAGGTTAATTTACTTCAAGATTTCACCGCCGCTTGGCCTCCAGCGTTTGAGCAGCAGCGCATTGCTCATCACGCTGACTGAGCTTAGCGCCATCGCAGCGCCGGCGACCACGGGGTTCAGATAACCCAGCGCGGCCAGCGGAATCCCTGCCGCATTGAAGAAGAAGGCCCAGAACAAGTTTTGGCGAATCTTGGCCACGGTGCGGCTGGAGATGTCCAGCGCTGCGGCGACTAGATGCAGATCGCCGCGCATGAGTGTGATGCCTGCGGCGTGCATGGCGACATCGGTTCCATTGCTCATCGCCATTCCGACATCCGCTGCCGCCAACGCAGGCGCGTCGTTGACACCATCGCCGACCATTAGAACGGTGTGACCGCCGTCTTTCAACAAGACGACCTTCGCCGCTTTGTCACCCGGCAGCACCTCGGCCATCACCTCACCCTCTTCAGGCTTAAGCCCCAAGCGACGTGCCATGGCCTCTGCCGCACCTCGGTTGTCGCCCGAGATCATGACGACCTTAATGCCGCGTGCGCGCAATGCGGCGAGGGCTTCTTTCGCGCCCGGTTTGGGCTCGTCGCCAAAGGCCATCAGCGCGACCAAGCTGACACCGCGCGCTGAACGCTCGGCCAGCGCGGACACGGTGGCGCCCGCAGCCTGCAACTCGGTAGCCTGAGCCGCCATGGCGCTCATGTCGACCTTCAACTCCTGCATCCAGCGCAAACTGCCGACCAGGAAGCTGCGCGCTGCGCCCTCGACCGTTACATCGCCCTCGGTGCCACGGCCTGGTACGGCGCGCACGTTTTGCGGCGCGGCGAAGTGCAGCCTTTGCTCTTGCGCTGCAACGACGACGGCGTGGGCCAGCGGGTGCTCGCTGCCGCTTTGCAGGCTGGCGGCGACGGTCAGTAGCGCCATTCTTTTCGCTTCAGCAGTGGGAATGAAGTCTGTCAACATGGGCCGCCCCACCGTCAACGTGCCGGTTTTGTCAAACGCCACCACGTCCACCTTGTGTGCCAGCTCCAGCGCCTGCGCGTCCTTGATCAAGATGCCGTATTTCGCCGCCACACCAGTGCCCGCCATGATGGCGGTGGGCGTGGCCAGGCCCAGTGCGCAGGGACAGGCGATGACCAAGACCGCCACCGCGTGAATCAGCGCCAGCTCGAACGGGTGGCCCGTCAACCACCACGCCAGCACGGTGGTCAGCGCGATCACCAGCACCACGGGCACGAACACCGCGCTGACCTGATCGACCAGCCGTTGAATCGGTGCCTTGCCGGCCTGCGCGTCTTCCACCAGGCGGATGATGCTGGCCAGCACCGTCTCGCTGCCCACAGCGCGCACCTGCATCACCACGCGGCCATCGCCGTTGATGGATCCGCCGGTGAGTTTGCTGCCAAGCTCTTTCCCGACAGGCAGCGGCTCGCCCGTCAGCATCGATTCATCAACCTGCGTTTGGCCCTCCAACAACGTGCCGTCCACCGGAAAACGCTCGCCGGGCTTGACCACCAGCTTGTCGCCCACCAGCACTTCGGCGACGGGGACATCAACCTCGCCATCCAGCCCGATCAAGTGCGCGGTGTCGGGCCGCAGCGCATGCAGCGCGCGGATGGCCGAGGTAGTTTGTCGCTTGGCGCGCGCCTCCAGCCACTTGCCCAGCATCACCAGCGTGATGACGAC
>JANOTO010000123.1:0-6789 GCA_031416395.1 Rhodoferax sp.
CAGCGCGTTATCCGCCAGATGCAGCAAATAGTCCACCGATGTCACATGTGCCCCACTTCGTCAGGAATCTCATAGAACGTCGGATGCCGGTAAATTTTGTCGCCCGCCGGATCAAAAAACTCGGCCTTCTCGTCGGGCTGGCTGGCGACGATGGATTTGGACGGCACCACCCAGATGCTCACGCCCTCCTGGCGGCGGGTGTAGACATCGCGCGCCATTTGCAGCGCCTGGGCAGAGTCGGCGGCGTGCAGGCTGCCACAGTGTTTGTGCTCCAGGCCCTGTTTGGAGCGCACGAACACTTCCCACAGCGGCCACTCTTTCAAGGCAGGCTTCAAGGCGGGTGCGGTCATGCAGCCTCCTTCATGGCGCGCGCCTGTTGCTTGGCAGAGTAAGCCAGTGCCGCCTCGCGCACCCACGCGCCGCTCTCGTGCGCCTTCACGCGCGTGGCCAGGCGCTCTTTGTTGCAAGGGCCGTGACCGTTGACGACGTTCCAGAAGTCATCCCAATCAATCTGGCCGTAATCGTGGCAGCCTTTTTCTTCGTTCCATTTCAAATCCGGGTCGGGTAACGTCACGCCCAACACCTTGGTTTGCGGTACGGTGGCATCGACGAAGCGTTGCCGCAAATCATCGTTGCTGATGCGCTTGATGCCCCAGCGCATGCCTTGCGCGCTGTTGGGGCTGTTGGCATCCGGCGGGCCAAACATGGCCAGCACGGGCCAGTACCAGCGGTTGACCGACTCCTGAACCATCTGGCGCTGCTCGGGCGTGCCCCGCATTTGCGCCATCAGGCTCTCAAAACCCTGGCGCTGATGGAAGCTCTCTTCGCGGCAAATCCGCACCATTGCCCGCGCGTATGGGCCGTATGAGCAGCGGCAAATCGGCACCTGATTCATGATGGCCGCGCCATCGACCAACCAGCCGATCACGCCGACATCCGCCCAAGTCAATGTGGGGTAGTTGAAGATCGAGCTGTACTTGGCTTTGCCAGTGTGCAGCGCATCCAGCATCTGGTCGCGGCCGGTGCCCAATGTTTCGGCGGCGCTGTAAAGGTACAAGCCGTGGCCGCCTTCATCCTGCACCTTGGCCAGCAAAATCGCCTTGCGCTTGAGCGACGGCGCACGGCTGATCCAGTTGCCTTCGGGCTGCATGCCGATGATCTCTGAGTGCGCATGCTGGCTGATTTGCCGAACCAGCGTTTTGCGATACGCCTCGGGCATCCAGTCTTGCGGCTCGATCTTGCCGTCGGCATCCATGACGGCCTCAAAGCGTGCTGCGGCTTGCGCATTGATGGGGTCTGCGCCGCTTGGCACCGATTTCAGGGGTGCGCTGGGCGCTGTGTCGGGAAGATCCAGGGCTTGGGTGTACATGCTTCGCTCCTCGGGGTGTTTGTCCTCACTGTCTTCAGAAGAAGCAGTATAACAATTAACCGACCGCTCGGTCGGTTAATTGAAATCAGTCGAAACTGCGTCGAAGATGTGTCGATTTAGGCAAGCTCTTTCGCCAGCACCGCCACAATCCGCTCAGCCGCCGCGCCATCCCACAAATGGGGTCTGCGGCCTTGTTTGCCGTCTCCACGCAGCACCTTGCGCACCTCGGCGATGATGCGCGCGGGGTCGGTGCCCGCCAGCACGTTGGAGCCCTCGTCCACCGTCACCGGACGCTCGGTGTTCTCACGAATCGTGATGCAGGGCACGCCCAGCGCGGTGGTTTCTTCTTGCAGGCCGCCGCTGTCGGTCATCACCACGGCGGCATCTTTCCACAGGTTCAAAAACGCCATGTAGGCCTGCGGGCCGACCAAAGTGATGCGGGGGCCTAAATCGATACCAAACTTCTCCAGATTGGCCCGTGTGCGCGGGTGCACGGGGAAGATCAGCGGCAAATCCTGCGCGATTTCTTTGAGCGCGCCGCCAATTTGCGCCATCATTTTGGGGTCGTCCACATTGCTCGGGCGGTGCAGGGTGACGACGCCATAGCGTTGGCCAGGTGCCGAATTGGCGGCTTTGAAGGCTCTGGTCTCAAAACCTGAGGTGTCGGTCGATTCGAGCTTTTTGGCCTGGTACAGCACGTTGTCCACCATCACATGGCCGACGTAATGCACGGCTGAATCGGGCTTGCCTTCGCGCTTCAAATGGGCCAGGGCGGCGGGCTCGGTGACAAAAAACCAATCTGAAATACTGTCTGTGACGAGCCGGTTGATCTCCTCGGGCATGCTCATGTCGCCACTGCGCAGGCCTGCTTCGACGTGGGCGACGGGGATGTTGAGCTTCTTCGCGACAATGGAGCAGGCCAGCGTCGAATTCACATCTCCGACTACCAGCACGGCGTCTGGGCGATTCGCTTGGCAAAGCTCTTCAAAGCCGGTCATGATTTTGGCGGTCTGCTGTGCGTGGCTGCCGCCGCCCGCGCCCATGAACACGTCGGGCTGCGGAATGCCCAGCTCTTCAAAGAAAACGTCGTTCATCTCCCGGTCGTAATGCTGCCCGGTGTGGATGATCTTGAAACTGAGGCCGCCGTGCGCCCGCAAAGCGCGCACGATGGGCGCGATCTTCATGAAGTTGGGCCGCGCGCCGGCCACGAGGTAGATGGTTTTCATGTTGGATAAAAATTAACCTATGAGTTAATATTTGTCATGCTCTATCACATTATGAGATAAAATATTGCTCTAGCTCTCGTACTATATGCATAATATGCTACATAAATAGCAGCATACCTATCGTCATCAACCCCCTGAATCCAGTGTGAATGCCGCATGCGAATCCTGAGCCAGGCGCGCCACCATCACGGGCAGCGCCGCTGCCAATGCGGCTTTGAGCGTATGCGGTGGGTTGATGATGAACATGCCGCTGGCTGGCAATCCTGGGCGAATCACCTCGCCTTTGTCATCTGAAGTGAGCTTGGAGGATTTCACAGTCAGCGTCGCATGCAGCCAAGGCCGCGCGGACTTGGTGGCCAGCGTTTTGAGCTTGCGCGGCACGTCATGCGCTTCGGGACGCGGGATGATGGGGTACCACACCGCGTAGGTGCCAGTCACAAAGCGCTTCAAGGCATCGGCCACCATCTCGGTCACGCGGGGGTAGTCGCTCTTGATCTCATAGCTGGGGTCGCACAGCACCAAGGCGCGCTTGACGGGGGGCGGCAAAAACTTCTTGATGCCCTCAAAGCCGTCTTCGCGCAGCACAGCCACCTGGCGGCCTGCTTCGAGCTGCGCGATATTGGCACTCAAGGTTTTGGAGTCTGTCGGGTGCAGCTCAAAGGCCTTGAGCTTGTCGCGCCCTTTGAGAAAATGCTGGATGATGAAGGGCGAGCCAGGGTAGATTTTGAGGCTGCCCTTGCCGGCGTTGAAGGTGTCAACCAAGTCCAGGTAGTCTTGCAGGGCAGGGGGCAACGCGGCGGGCGGAGGCGATTTTGCCGTTTTGGGCGGCTCAAGGCGCAACCGCACAATGCCATTCGCCGCCTCGCCGCTCGTTGCTGAATAATCGCCATCCAGACGATACAAACCCGCCCCGGCGTGGGTGTCCAACACGGTCAGCGCCGCCTCTTTTTCCGTCATATGCTTGAGAATGGCAACCAGGGCAGTGTGCTTGAGCACGTCGGCATGGTTGCCCGCGTGAAAGGCGTGGCGATAACTGAACATGGACGTATATTAACCAAGAGGAGCGCTCATGGCAGCGATTACCGGCCTTGTGCAACGAACACACCAGAAGTGTGCACTAAGTGGGAGATATCGCAGAATACCGCTTCACGCTTACGTGACCGCGCGATTAATCAGCACAATTCGTGTAAAAATTTGCGTTGATGATTGATCCGACTCCCCCTCAACCGCCCACAAGGCCGCTGGATAGCACCCGGGACGCCGCCGCAGGCCACAGCCAGAGCGCCACCGAGATCGCCAGTGCCGCCATTGCCAAGGCCGAGCCCGCGTTGGCCCATGCCGATGCGCTGCCGGTGGGCACCAAGCTGGGTGAGTTTGAGATTCTGAGCCTCCTGGGCGTGGGCGGTTTCGGCATGGTGTACCGCGCGTACGACCACTCGCTGCACCGCACCGTGGCCATCAAGGAATACATGCCCTCGGCCATGGCCGGGCGCTCGCAAGGCCTTACCATGGCCACCCGCTCGTCCACCGACCAGCAGACCTTGATCACCGGGCTGCGCTCGTTTGTGTCGGAGGCGCGCCTGTTGGCGCAGTTTGACCACCCGTCCCTAGTCAAGGTGTATCGCTTCTGGGAGGCCAATAACACCGCCTACATGTCGATGCCGCTGTACCGCGGGGTCACGCTGCGCCAGGCGCGCCTGCTGTTGCAAAGGCCACCGAGTGAAGAGTGGCTGCGCACTGTGCTGTGGGCGATTTTGGGTGCCCTTGAATATCTTCACGAGAACAACATCGTGCACCGCGATGTCTCGCCCGACAACATCTTCCTGCAAGAGCTGGGCCCCCCGGTGCTGCTCGATTTAGGCGCTGCAAGGCGGACCATGAGCGAGACAAGCCACCGCCATACCGCGATTTTGAAGGTGAATTACGCCCCCATCGAACAGTACGCAGGCGCAGGCGATATGCGCCAGGGGCCGTGGACAGACCTCTACTCCGTCGCCGCCGTGGTGCACGGTTGTATGTGCAACGAGCCGCCGCTGCCGGCCACCTTTCGTGTGCTGCGCGACCGCATGCCTACCTTCACGAGTGTGGCCAAGACGGTGGAAAGTCACTTTGGCCAAACCTACTCACATGAGTTCGTCGCCACGGTTGAACACGCCATGGCGATTCAGCCGCAAAACCGGCCGCAAAGTGTCCAGGCCTTTTGCGATGAGATGAACCTGCTGCCACCCGAGGACATCCAGCACTTCGCTTGGGCCGAAGGTTTCTCGGCGTTTGCACCACTCACAGCGGGATCAGCGGCCGACTTGGGTACTGAAGAGGTCGCTACAGAGCGCAAAAAGCCCGCCACCAAAACGGCCGACATGACACCTACGCTGGATACCAGCTTCGAGCCTGACCGCACCGTTGTGATGCCCACTGCGGACATTAGTTTCGAGCCTGAGCGCACCATTCTCATACCTCACCCGAGCGTGGCACATTCGCGTGATCGGGTAGAGTTTTCGGCGATGGAAGCCCCCCAGTTCTCGGGCACTGCGAACTCGGTGCCCGCAGCGCAAACGCATGCTCCGACATCTTCCAAACCGCTTGAAAACGCAAAAACCCCAGGGGCGGTCACTGCTTCCAAACCGAATCGCTGGCTGTTTGCCGGTGCGGTGGGCGTGGGTCTCATCGGCTTGGTGCTATGGCTCGGTGGATCAGGAGGAGGCTCATCCATGGGCTCCAAAGACCCCGGCGACACCTCGGCAACTCGGCCTTTACCCGTGCCTGAAACCGGGCCAGGGTCTGAAACGATCATCTCGGCATCTCCCAGTCCTTCTGTGGCAGCGTCCGCTGCGGCGGCGAGCGCGAACGCAACGCCCTTAGCGCAAGTCACCTCGGCATCAGCGGCTGCCACTGCCGCCTCCGCGCCCGTTGCGGTTGCCAGCGCGCCGTTGTCCGCGGCTTCGTCCGCTCAACTCGCCGCATCAGCCGCCGCCAGACGTGCTGCGCTGGCTGCCAAGCTGCCCAGTACTGCCAGCAGCGCCAGTCCGACTGCCGCCACCAGCAACCCAACCGACAGCACTTCGCAAACCAACAACAGTCAGCGAATTGAACCTTCATCGGGCAGCGTGCCCGCCCGCGCGCCTGCGGCCCCTACAGCCCCAACACCCGTGCGCGGCGGCCCACAGATCGCCTGTGCGGAGGCCAGCTTCTTAACTCGCCCAATGTGCATTTTCAACGAATGCGAAAAGCCCGAGTTCACCAGGTTGCCGTTTTGCGTTGAAAACCGAAGGCGCCTGGTCGAAAGCCAGCAGCGCAACCAAAACCAGTGAGCACCTTAATTTTGTATAATGGAAGGCTTCGCAGCGATTTTGTGGCTCCGCGACGAATGTGACGAACCTAGTGAACTTGGCTCTTGGGCGCATTGACCAAGTGCTGTGCTCGCAAAGAAGGCCAGTCAAACCCCACCTAAGAGATTCCCATCAGAGGAACGCCGACCGTGTAAAAGAGCAGCAAGGAAGCCAACCCCTTAGGTTGGACAAACCCTCTTGAAAAGAGAAAACTCATGACCAAAACTTTCAGCGCCAAACCCGCTGACGTGGTGCACGAGTGGTTTGTGATTGACGCGACCGATAAGGTCCTCGGACGAGTAGCCAGCGAAGTTGCTCTCCGTTTGCGCGGCAAACACAAGGCCATTTATACGCCTCACGTCGACACGGGTGACTTCATCGTCATCATCAACGCAGCCCAGCTGCGCGTCACCGGCGCCAAGCCGATCGACAAAATCTACTATAGCCACTCTGGTTACCCCGGTGGCATCTCCGCCATTAACTTTCGCGACATGCAAGCGAAGTTTCCGGGCCGGGCGTTGGAAAAAGCCGTCAAAGGCATGCTTCCCAAAGGCCCCCTGGGCTACGCCATGATCAAAAAGCTCAAGGTTTACGGCGGTGCCGAGCATCCGCATACAGCCCAGCAACCCAAGGTTCTGGACATTGCCAACCGCTCAGCCACCAACACAACGGGAGCCGCAAAATGATCGGTGATTGGAACAATGGCACCGGCCGTCGCAAATCAAGCGTCGCCCGCGTGTTTCTGAAAAAAGGCTCCGGCCAGATCGTCGTCAACGGCAAAGACATTGCAAAATTCTTTGGTCGTGGCACGTCCATCATGATCTGCAAACAGCCGCTGTTGCTGACCAACCACGCCGAGACGTTT
>JANOTO010000124.1:0-8421 GCA_031416395.1 Rhodoferax sp.
TCACTTTTAAGTCTCGCGCACGTTACGCTTCTCGTCTTGCTTGTTTCTTGTGGTGGGGGGGGTGGTAACCCCGGTACAGCCACGCCTTTAGCATCCTTAACAGTGACCTTAATCGTGGCAATTTCAATTGCAGAAATTGACTGGGTGGGTTGTCCAGACCCATTGAGCAGTTCCACAGTGATCGCTCCATCGACTGCTGTAGGGACAGTGGTGCCTGGGGGAGTCACTCCTGATGCGCCTCCGGATACTGTACCGGGGTTACCACCCCCCCCACCACAAGAAACAAGCAAGACGAGAAGCGCAACGTGCGCGAGACTTAAAAGTGATTTCATAAACCTAATCCTGCAAAAATTCCGAGTAATACTCAAAGTAACACTCAACGCCCCAAACCACGATCCGCCACCACTTTGGGCGTAATAAACACCAGCAACTCCTGCTTGTTGACAACCTTGGCTTTGTTCTTGAAGAGATTCCCGACAAATGGTATGTCTCCGAGCACCGGCACCTTCGTCTCGCTGTCTGTTTCGTTGGATTCAAAAATACCGCCAATCACCACGGTGCCACCGTTCTCTACCAGTACCTGGGTTTTGACGCGTTTGGTGTTGATGGCCAACCCTGCAATGGTGGCCTGCCCGATGGAGTTTTTCGTAACTTCTACGTCCATAATAATTCCGCCCTCCGGGGTGATTTGCGGAGTAACTCTCAACGAAAGGTTTGCCTTGATGAATTCAATCGCGGTTGCACCTGAACTGGTGGCCCGTTGAAACGGTATCTCGACGCCTTGTTCAATAGACGCTTCCCGTTGATCTGCCGTAACGACGCGAGGGCTGGACACTATTTTACCTTTGCCATCCGCCTCAAGGGCCGAAATTTCCAGATTCAAGAAACGATTGGCGGCTGAACTGAACAGCGCAATGGCAAACCTGGCAGGATCAGCACCGCCTTGCCCGACTGCCGGAAGATTCACGAAATTGCTCGACAAATCCACCGTGCCACCAGCACCACTGGTTGCAACCGCATTTGAGTAGCTTGAACCAAAAGCGACACGGTTATCGCCGGCAATTTGATAACCCCCGTCGCCACCACGCTGCGCTCTGAGGTCATTGCCACCCAATCTTACGCCGAGGGACTTGCCAAAAGTGTCTGAGGCTTCCACGATTCTGGCCTCAATCAACACCTGCCGCACGGGGATGTCAAGTTTTGCAATGAGTTGCTGCACCTGTTCTAGCTTACTGCCGATGTCGGTCACAAACAGTTGATTGGTTCGCGGCTCAGCAATCACGCTGCCCCGTACGCTGAGCAACCGGGAGCTTCCGTTGGAATTGGTGCCGCCAGAGGTATTGCCCGTCAAGCTCACCGCAATTTCCACGGCCTTGGCATAGTTCAACTGGAACGCCTGGGTTCGCAGAGACTCCAGGCTTTCCAATGCAGCGGCACCTTCTTTTTCGAGCTTGTCCTTCGCGATGATCTCGTCCTTGGGCGCAATCCAGAGTACGTTGCCGCTCTTTTTGACACCCAAGCCCTTGGCCTGAAGGATGATTTCCAATGCCTGGTCCCATGGCACATCCTGCAGCCGCAAGGTCAGCGCGCCTGCGACAGAGTCTGAGGTCACGATATTGAAGTTTGTAAAGTCGGCAATCACCTGAAGGAGTGAACGCACTTCGATATTCTGGAAATTCAAGGACAGTTTTTGACCGGTAAAGCCCACGCCTTGCGTCAGCTTGCCAGGGTCTATTTTTTGTTGTTTGATCTCAACGACAAACTGCTGGTCGCTCTGGTACGCGCTGTGCTCCCACGCGCCCTTCGGTTCAATCACCATGCGTACACGGTCGCCCGTTTGAAAGGTCGTTACCGACTGAATCGGTGTGCCGAAATCAGCCACATCAAGGCGACGGCGCAAGCCCTCGGGCAAACTGGATTTCAGGAATTCAACGACCAAAGTTTGACCTTGTTGGCGGATATCAACGCCGACTTGGTTGTTGGGCAAGGTGACAATCACACGACCAGAGCCTTCCACCCCACGACGGAAATCCAGATCTTTGATAGGCAAAGAATCCCGATTTTGCGGAGCTGCAGAGAAGGCCGGCGACACGCTGGCAACCTCGGAGCTGGGGCCTGCAACCGCATCGAGCACCACGATCAGCGACTTTCCTTGAATCTGAGCCTTGTAGGGTGTGGCCTGCTTCAAATTAAGCACCACGCGAGTCCGATCCCCCGCTTGCACTACGCTGACCGATCTCAAGTTGCCTTGGTTGATGTCAATGGTCGAGCGACCCATGCCGTTGGCGACTCCGGGGAAGTCCAGTGCAATGCGTGCGGGCGACTGAATCGAGAAACCGGTCGGGACAGCTGTGAGTGCCTGCGACAGATCGATCTTGACCACCTCCACGCCACTTTGTATTGAACCGGTCACTGCTTCAATTGCAGTTTGAGCCTGTGCCGCCATTGCAGCGAAACAGAAAGAGAAAAAGACCGCTATTTTTTGACAGGTTCGCATTGTCAAATTCCAATTCTGATTCTGGTTGTTCATTTTGTCCCCTCTTGCAACTGAAGTTTCCCGGAGCGCTCAATCCACTCCCCCACTGCGTCCTGCACAATTTCACGCAGCGTGACCTCGGTCTCAGCAATTTTTGTCACGCGTCCAAAGTTTTGCCCTAGGTAGTTTCCGGGCTTCACCTGATACAGCAGGTTATTCACCCGGACTAAAGCGATCGGCTCGCCGCCTTTGACCAAACTACCCACCATCGCCATGGCATCCAGTGGGTAAGACTCCAATGCTTCCTTACGCCGCAGCAGCTCCGGCGCAACCAGAGCCGCGTTGGAGGTGGCTTGCGTTGACTCACCCTTGAGCGCTTGGGTTAGTTTTTCCTTGCTGAACGGCTCCAGCGAACTCGTCTGCACGTAGGCTTCAGGCTTGAACTGCTTGGGCTCTGTAATCGGCGCAACCTTGGGCTGGGTCTGTTTGCGCTGCTCGGCCATCCACTGGCGCACTTCATCTTCACTGGACGTTGAACAGCCCAGCAGTGCTAATCCGCCTAAAAGCACCAATCCGTATTTAAGGCAATTTCTCACTTCGCGCCCTTCGGTGCTGCGGCTTTGCTCTGCGCAGCAACTTCGTCTTTATCAAGGTACCGAAAGGTTTTGGCGGTCGCTTCCATTGACAGCAGGTTGTCCTTAACCGGCACAACCGCCAAGTTATTCAGCGTCACGATGCGGGATAAATTGGCAATGTCGGAGGCAAATGCACCGATGTCGTGGTACTTACCTGTCACTTTGATCGATATTGGCAACTCGGCGTAGTAGTCTTTCACGGCCACCTGTCCGGGCCGGAACAAGTCGAACTGGAGACTTCGGCCTAGCCCCGCCTGGTTGATGTCCGACAGCAGTGCGTCCATTTCAGCTTTACTGGGCAACTGCTTTTCAAGCTGGGTGACGTACTGCAGAACTTGCTCACGTTGCTTCTTGAGGGCCTCCAGATTGACCGCCTTAGTGAGCTTGCCTTTGTAATCTTCACGCAGCTTGACTTCCTTGCCCTGCTCGGTGACCAACTCAGCCTCAGAATTCGTCAGCCATGCGAACCAAAGGCCTGCGACCACCAGTGCGCAGACTAGTAAAAATAGCGCATAGCGAGGAAACGCGGGCCAAACGGAAGGATCTTTGGGATCAAGATTTCGGAATTGGCTTGCGATTTTTTCCTGCATTGCAGGAAAATCAACGGAAGGGAGCGATGTTTTTGCCATAGTTCTATCCGCTACTTTTTGGCAGGGTTGGATGTCGGCGCGACTGGCTTGGCGGGCGTGGCACCAGCCGCTTTAGCCGGAACTACAGCGGCTGACTTCAAACTGGCTTCGGCGGCAGCGGCTGCCGCCTTCGCTGCGTCACTGGATCGAACCAGCCGGACTTTGATCGTGAAGTTTCCAACGCGCTTTTGTTCGCGTGCATTCAAGGCGATGCTACCCGCCACGATTTCGACCAACTCGGGCTTTGAGAACCACGGCGTGTTGTTTGCCAGATTTCTGAGCAGTTCAGACACCCTTTCGTTCGACTGGGCAACACCAGTGAATGTCACATCCTGGTTAACCTGGCGCATTGCCGATATGAACACGCCATCGGGCAATTGCTTGACGACCTCGGTCATCAAATGAACGGGTTGATTACGGTCAGCCTGCAAATCTTCAACGGCTTGCTGGCGCGCGCGCAGGCCAGCAATTTCGGCCTCCAATCCGGCAATATCCTTAATTTGTCCCTCAAGTACCTTGATCTCGCTCGTGAGCAACTGGTTCTTGTTTTGCTGGGTGGATATTTGGGCCTGAAACCACAAAAAGATGGCTCCGGCGATTAAACCACCCAATAGCGCTGAGGCACCCAGTGAGAGATTGAAGAAATCCTTGCGCTTTTTTCGCGCAGCGTCACGGTGGGGTAGCAGGTTGATTAAGATCATTGCAAGAACCTCCGCAATGCCAATCCGCAGGATGTCAGGTACGACGGTGCTTCCCGGGTCATCTTCTTCAGACGAACGCCACTGCCCATCTCCATGCCTTCAAATGGGTTCACCAGGTTGCAGGGGAATGTCGTGTGTTTTGTCACCGCGTTCGTCAACCCTGGCAAAGCCGAAGAGCCACCGGCCAGCATGATGTAGTCGACCTTGTTATGCGGCGTGCTGGTGAAGAAGAATTGCAGCGCACGGCCAACTTCCTGCACCATGCTCTCCACAAACGGCTTTAAGACGCTCGATTCATAGTCATCAGGCAGCTCGCCGCTGCGCTTTTTGCTCTCGGCTTCTTCGAGGGAAAATCCATACTGCCGCACGATTAACTGAGTCAGTTGTGCGCCGCCAAAGGCTTGATCCCGGTCGTACAGAACTTCATCGTCGCGAATGACCTGCATGCTGGTGGTCAGCGCGCCCACCTCAAACAGCGCCACGATCGTGCCTTCGCCTTTGTTTGGCAGGTTTTCAATCAACCGCGCGGTGGCCAGGCGAGATGCGTAGGACTCCACATCCACCACCACAGGCTTCAGCCCTGCGGCTTCCGCCAAGCCCTGAATGTCCTGCACCTTCTCCCGGCGAGAAGCGGCGATGAGCACCTCGACATCGCCCGACGAGTTGGAGCTGGGCCCGATCACGCAAAAATCCAGGCTCACCTCGTCCAATGGAAACGGAATGTACTGGTTGGCCTCTGCTTCCACTTGCAACTCAAGATCGATGTCACTCAAACCGCCCGGAAGGACGATCTTCTTGGTGATGACGGCTGACGGCGGCAGCGCCATGGCAACGTTTTTCGTCTTGGCCCCACTCTTTTTGACCAGCCTGCGCACGGCCTCGGCCACTTCGTCAAATTTTTCGATATTGCCGTCAGTGATCCAGCCCCGCTCCAACGGCTCGATTGCACAACGCTCCAAAATCAGCGTGCCCGTTTTGTCCCGGCTCAACTCCACCAGTTTGACACTGGACGAGCTGACATCCAGACCCAGCAAGGGCGCAGGCTGACTGCTGAACAACGACCCCAATGAGATCAAAACTATCCCCTGAAACAAGCCGATTGAGAACCGACGAAACTTAAGACTTCACTTGAATGCTATCAGTAAGCGCCTTGTCCCGCAAAGGATTTTTCCGTTTTAGCTGCACGAGAGCGTTGTCAAAAGCAGACGCTTTTTCCCAGACCCGTGACCGGTGGGAGCCGCAGTACGGATCACAATCCTGTAACAAGCAGCAATCCTTGTTGCTCAAAGGGGCGAATAATGAAGCGCGCGTTTTTATAATAGTGACGCGACCTTACGAACTTTTTTATGACCACAAAACCTGTCTCTTCAGATTCCAGCGACGCGTCAAACCCCCACGGCAAACCTGGCCGCCTGGGCAGCGCGCTGCTGAAGGGCGTGTTTTGGACCTTAGGTGTCATCGCGGCCGGCTTCCTCTGCCTGCTGATGGTGGTCGCCATTGCGCTGGCCGTAGCTTTCCCCAACCTGCCAGACATTTCTGATCTGTCGAACTACCGACCGATTCTGCCGTTGCGGGTGTTCACGTCCGATAACGTCTTGATTGGCGAATACGGCGAAGAACGGCGCAAGCTGACCCCAATCAAAGAGATCCCGAAGGTCATGATCGACGCCGTGCTGGCGATTGAAGATGCAGACTTCTACCAGCATGGCGGTGTCTCCTATCGGGGCTTCGTGCGCGCGGCGCTGGCCAACTTGGGGCGTGCCAAGAGCCAGGGGGCCTCCACCATCACGATGCAGGTGGCCCGAAACGTATACCTTACGCAAGACAAGAACTACATGCGCAAGATTTATGAAGTCTTGCTGACCTTCAAGCTGGAGCACTTGCTCTCCAAAGACCAGATTCTTGAAATCTACATGAACCAGATTTTTCTGGGTAACCGGGCGTATGGGTTTGCCGCCGCGTCGGAGGCTTACTTCGACAAGCCTCTGAAAAGCCTCTCCATTGCCGAAGCGGCCATGCTGGCGGGCCTGCCGCAGGCCCCATCGGCCTACAACCCGATCAGCAACGCCAAGCGAGCACGGGCGCGGCAGATTCGCGTGATTGACCGCATGTTGGAGAACAACTTCATCACCGCCGAGCAGGCAAGCGCCGCCAAAGAGCAGGAATTGAAAATCAAGCTCACTAGTGACCAAACCGCCGTTCACGCCGAGTATGTGGCGGAGACCGTGCGCCAGTTGATGTTTGTCCAGTACGGTAATGAAACCTACACGCGCGGGCTCAACGTCTTCACCACCTTGCGCGCCAGCGACCAGGATGTGGCGTACAAGGCACTGCGCCGAGGCATCATGGACTTTGAGCGGCGCCAAATTTACCGAGGGCCGGAGGAATTTGTGACCCTGCCCGCCGATGGCCAACCCCTCGAGGACGCGGTGGATGAAGCGCTGGATGAGCACCCCGACAATGGGGACGTGATGTCGGCCGTGGTTCTACAGGCCGATTCCAAGAAAATCAAGGCGATGCGGCACAACGGTGAGACGTTGGAGATCACCGGCAAAGGGTTGGAGCCCGCTCAGTCAGGCCTTTCTGACAAAGCCCCTCCCAATATCAAGGTGCGCCGTGGGGCGGTGATTCGGGTGGCGCTGACGACCAAAAACACCTGGGAAATCACGCAACTGCCCGAAGTGGAAGGCGCTTTCGTGGCACTGGATCCGCGCACCGGTGCCATCCGCGCCATGGTCGGCGGCTTTGATTTTGCAAAAAACAAGTTCAACCATGCCACCCAGGCATGGCGCCAGCCGGGCTCCAGCTTCAAGCCGTTTATTTACTCGGCCTCTCTGGAGAAAGGCTTCACCCCCGCCACGGTGATCAATGACGCAGCCCTGTTCTACAGCGCCAGTGCGACCGGCGGACAAGCCTGGGAGCCTAAAAACTACGATGGCAAGTTTGACGGCCCGATGTCCATGCGCCGGGGCCTGGCCGCTTCCAAAAACATGATTTCGATCCGCATCCTCGGTGCCATTACCCCGAAATTCGCGCAGGAGTGGATCACGCACTTTGGCTTCGAGGAGGTGAAGCATCCGCCGTATTTGACGATGGCCTTGGGCGCTGGCGCGGTCACACCGATTCAGATGGCCACCGCATACTCGGTGTTTGCCAATGGCGGTTACCGTGTTAACCCCTGGCTGATTGCCAAGGTCACCGAGCAGCAGGGCAAAGTGCTCATGGAGACCCAGGCGCCGGCCCTGAATGAGTCTGTGCGGGCAATTCCTGCGCGCAACGCTTTCATAATGGACAGCCTGCTGGGTGAGGTGACGATCTCAGGCACGGCAGCCAAAGCGCGGCAAATCTTGAAACGCAATGACTTGCACGGCAAAACTGGCACCACCAACGATTCGATCGATGCCTGGTTTGCAGGCTACCAGCCCACTTTGGCGGCGGTCGCCTGGATGGGCTACGACACCCCGCGCAAGATGGGCAATAACGAGACGGGTGGCGGCTTGAGCCTGCCGATCTGGATTGCCTTCATGGAGCACGCGCTCAAAGGCGTTGCGCCCATGCCCACACCCGTGCCCACAGAAGGGCTGGTGAACTCTGGGGGCGAGTGGTTCTTTACCGAGTATGCGCGTGGAGCTGGAGTCAACAGTCTGGGGCTGGAGGCCGAACGGCCCAGCGGTACGGTAGCCCCGCCCCAGCCGAGCTCTGGCGTCGAGGAGAAAACGCAGATTCTGGATTTGTTTAAAAACTGAAGTTTGCGTTGCCGCTTATGCGACGAAGCCCAGCGGTGTGGCAGACTGCTCGCTCGCATAGCGCGATAGGCTGGCAAAAAACTCACCCTGGCCCTTGGTATCCAGCCACTGCGTGCCATCAAATTTGTAGTGATAGCCGCCCGATTTGGCGGCCAGCCACACTTCATGCAGCGGCTTTTGCAGGTTGATGACGATCTGGCTGTGATTGGCAAACACCAGCGTGATCATGCCGCC
>JANOTO010000125.1:0-4746 GCA_031416395.1 Rhodoferax sp.
AGAAGGCATCCAGCAGGAGTTGGACGCTTATGTGCCGCTCTTGCCCACGGGCCACAACTGGAAGGGCACGCTGCTGCTCGAATACCCTGATGTGAACGAGCGCAAACGCGAACTCGCGCGCCTGATCGGTATCGAAGACCGTCTGTTTGTTGAAGTTGAAGGCCACGCCCGTGTGTACGCGATTGCTGATGAAGACATGGAGCGGGAGAACGATGTTAAGACTTCTGCTGTGCATTTTGTCCGCTTTGAGTTGACAGCGCCGATGCGCGCCGCCGTGAAGGCCGGTGCCGGGGTAAAGCTCGGCTGCGACCACACCAATTACCCGGCGCACACGTCGATTGCGCCAGAAACGCTAGCATCATTGGCGGGCGATCTGACCTAGCCACGCTCGCTTGCGATAATCAAAGCCTCCTTGCGAGGCTTTTTTTTCCAGACTATGCTTTTCCTCATCTCCCCGGCCAAATCACTCGACTACGAAACCCCTGTGGTTGATGTGCCGCACAGCCAGCCACTGTTCATTGCCCAGTCTGCGCCCTTGATCAAAGCCTTGCGCAAAAAGAGCTGGCGGCAAGTCGCCACGCTGATGGATTTGAGTCAAAACCTAGCCGAGCTGAACGTGGCGCGCTACGCCGCTTGGTCGGAAGAATTCACCCCGCAAAATGCCAAGCCGGCCGCACTTGCGTTTGATGGCGACGTGTACGATGGCTTGGTTGCCAAAACACTGAGCCCGAAAGACATGGTGTGGGCGCAAGATCACTTGTGCATTTTGAGCGGCTTGTATGGCGTGCTGCGGCCCTTGGATTTGATGCAACCGTATCGGCTGGAGATGGGTACCACGCTCAAAGTCGGGCGTGCGAACAACCTCTACCAATACTGGGGAAATCGAATTTCAGAGCATCTGAACGAGGGCTTGAAGGGGGATGAAGAGCCCGTAGTCGTAAATCTTGCGTCACAGGAGTATTTCAAATCGGTAAGTTTGAAGGCTTTGAAAGCGAGTGTTGTGGAATGCGTGTTTGAAGATTTCAAGAACGGCGACTACAAGGTGATCAGCTTCTTTGCCAAGCGGGCGCGCGGTGCGATGGCGCGATTTGCGGTGATGCAGCGGGTTACCACGCGCAAGCAGCTTGAGGGTTTTGCGGCGGATGGCTATGCGTTCGCAGCCAAAAATTCCGAGCCGAATCGATTGGTGTTCAGACGCAAATTGGGAGAATAAATACCCATTATGGGTATATTTGATTTCAAGATCGTGTGTTTTGACACACTTTACAATTTTTTAGTGCTCTAGCTCTCGGATAATATAGAAAGTTTGATATGCAAATAATAGCAAATGGCATCAACATTGAAGTTGAAGACACGGGCCCCGGCCTCAATGCACAAGGCGTTGAGCGGCCCGCAGTCGTGCTGATCATGGGCTTGGCGATGCAACTCGTCGCCTGGCCTTTGCCATTGGTGCAGGCTTTGGTGGATGCGGGTTACCGAGTCATCCGCTTCGACAACCGCGATATCGGTTTGAGCCGCCATTTTGATGGTTTGGGCACATCTAATCTGGTGTGGGCGAGCTTAAAAATGCGCTTAGGGGTGGCAGTGAAATCAGGCTACTCATTGAAGGACATGGCGCTGGACACGATTGGCGTGCTGGATGCGCTCAAAATCCAACAAGCGCACATCGTTGGTGTGAGCATGGGCGGCATGATCGCGCAGCGCGTAGCCCTGGCGGCCCCTGCTCGCGTGTTGAGCCTCACCAGCATCATGAGCACCAGCGGCGCACGCGGCTTGCCGCAGGCCAAAACCGAGGTGATGCGCGCACTCTTGAAGCGGCCTGCCAGCACGTCTGAGCAGGACATTGGCGACTTCTACGTCAAGCTCTTGAAGGTGATTGGCAGCCCCGCGTTCCCGGTGTCTGAGGCCGAGGTGCGCAGCCGTGCCTACCTGGCCTTCAAACGCAGCTACCACCCCGAGGGCATCAACCGCCAGATGATGGCCATCGTTGCCGATACGGGCCGTGCTGACGCGTTGAAACACATGCAAGTGCCCACCTTGGTGATTCACGGCAAAGCCGATGCGCTGGTGCCGTTTGCGCATGGGCAGGACACGGCGCAGCGGATTCCCAAAGCGCAGTTTGTACCCGTCGAAGGCATGGGGCATGACCTGCCGCCCGGCGTGGTGGAGCGCGTGTTGAGTGCGATGGTTCCGCATTTCAAGACAGTTTGAAAGCCCCATGAACTCGCCAGCGCAATCGCAACTGGGTAAACCCACGCCCTACGTCGATCAATATGACGCAAGCCTGCTGTTCCCGATTGCGCGCGAGGACAAACGGACCGAAATTGGTATCCATGGCGCAGCACCATTTTTTGGTGCCGACATGTGGACGGCGTTTGAAGTTAGCTGGCTCAACCCGCGCGGCAAGCCGCAGTTGGCGATTGCGCATTTCACCGTGCCGTGTGAGTCGCGTAACATCATCGAGAGCAAGTCGCTCAAGCTGTACCTCAACAGCTTCAACAACACAAAATTTGCAACTGCTGATGAGGTCAAAGCTCGCCTGCGCGCCGACTTGAGCGAGGCTGTGTGGCGCGACCCTGCTTCAACGATTCCACCTGCTTCCATCGGCGTAACGCTAATCGTCCCCGAGCTGTTCGACCAGGAGCCCGTGCATGAGCTTGATGGCTTAAGCCTTGACAGATTAGACATCGACTGCACCCGCTACACGCCTGCACCCGAGCTTTTGCATGCGACAGCCGACGAAGCGCCCGTGAGCGAAGTATTCACCAGCAACCTGCTCAAAAGCAACTGCCTGGTGACCGGCCAGCCCGACTGGGGCAGCATTCAGATCAGCTACACCGGCGACCAGATTGAACAAGGCGGCCTGCTGCAATACCTGGTGAGTTTTCGCAACCACAACGAGTTTCACGAGCAGTGCGTGGAGCGCATCTTCATGGATATCTGGACGCGCTGCAAACCGATTAAGCTGGCCGTGTACGCCCGCTATACCCGTCGGGGTGGGCTGGACATCAATCCGTTTCGAACCAGCTACCCGGCGGCGCTGCCGAAGAATATTCGGATGGCGCGGCAGTAGGGTTTGGCGACCCCGCCACCCGCACACACCCTTTGCCCGCGCGCTTGGCCTCAAACATCGCGGCATCTGCCCGGTTAAGCAGTTCGTCGGGTTGATTTGGCAATGGCGGGTGCTGGGCGATGCCGATCGAAGCACCGATTTGCGCCTGCCCTCGCGTGAACACAAACGGGGCTTGCAGTTGCGCGAAGATCCGCTGGCAGACGCGGTCGGGCGTGTCGTCGCGCACCTCGGTGTCCAGCAGCACGACGAATTCGTCGCCGCCAAAGCGGGCCACTACATCGGTCGTTCGCACGGCCAGCAGCAGGCGCCTGGCTACTTCGCTCAGCACCTCGTCGCCGGACGCGTGGCCAAACTCATCATTCACCTGCTTGAAGCCGTCCAGGTCGATCACCAGCAGGGCCACCGGGTCGTGCGAGCGGTTGGCACGTTTGAGAGAATCGGCCAGGCGATCATTCAGTGAATTTCGGTTGGGCAGGCCTGTGAGCTGGTCGTAAAGAGCCAGCAGGCGCAATTGCTCGTTGGCAACGCGCAGTGCCTCGGTGGTCGTTTTGAGCTCATGCACCTCCATTGAAGAATGCACGATGCCAATCACGGTGCCGCTCTCATCGCGCCAAGGGTTCATGGAAACCGTGCGCCAAACCTGCTCGTGGTGGTGGATGCGCCCCAGGCGCTCGTAAGTCACAGACTCGCCCGCCAGTGCACGCTGCACATAGGGCATGATGGCGGCCATGTCCGCGCTGGGGTACACATCGTGTATCGACATGCCTATCATTTCTTGCCACGTCAGATCGAAGGCCTGAGCGAACCCGGCATTCACGTAGTGAAATTTCAGATCGCGGTCAACCACAGAGACGGTCGCCCCCAAGCTGGTATCTATCAGGCGCAGTATTTGCGTGCTCGATAGCGGTGGCATTTGCGCTTTAGAGCTTGCGGCAAGGGTCGGCTGTTGGAAAGTCTGGTCCATGAAACGTGATGATATCCACGGATAAGCCAACTGTTTTGAGCTGGGTGGGTTTCGAATGTAAGGATGAATAAAATTAACTCGTAGGTTAATTTTAAGGGTTTTGAACTCGATTTAAGTCAAGTTAACAAAAAAATACGCCTATAGCTCTCGGATTTATTGTATTTATTGCTGCTAAATAAATAGCATATTGAATTCTTGGTGAGAAGCTACAGCTTACTGGCCTGCATCGATAAAGCGCGTCAGCGGTGCCAGTGGCGGAAATTCAGCCACTCGCTTTTGTTTCATCGCGTTGACAGCCTCACCCACGTGCGCATTGCTCCAGATCGCGCCTTGCACCCAGCCCATCTGCTTCAAGGCATCGTCTACCGAATGATCACGCGCGTAGTGGATCACCTGCTTGGTGCCCCAAATTGCCACGGGCGGTTTGGCGGCGATCTCTTTGGCGCATTGCAGGGCGGCGGCCAGCATCGCGTCATGCGTGTCAAATACTTCGTTCACCAAGCCATAGCCCAGCGCCTTTTGCGCGGACAGCCGCCGCCCGGTGTAGGCCAGTTCTTTGACCACGCCCAGCGGGATCAATTTGGGCAGGCGCTGCAGCGTGCCGACGTCGGCCACCAGACCGATGTTGATTTCCTGAATGCAGAAAAACGCCTCGATGGTGGCATAGCGAATGCAGCAGGCCGTCACCAAATCCACCGCGCCGCCAATG
>JANOTO010000126.1:0-10230 GCA_031416395.1 Rhodoferax sp.
TGCGCAGGTGGGGGCAGCCCCAACAGCGAAGCGGTAAACACAATCAACTTCGTCAGGGTCCCAATAGTATGGCAGTCGTCGTCAATAAACTCCTCCCCGAATTTGAAGCGAACGCCACCGGTGGCGTCAAGGTTTCCAACCAATCCCACATAGGCAAAGTAGTTGTCTTGTATTTCTACCCGAAAGACAACACCCCAGGCTGCACCACTGAAGCCATGCAGTTCCGCGACCGCTACAAAGATTTTGTCAAAGCTGGTGCTACTGTTTTTGGTGTGTCACGCGACAACATGAAGTCGCATGACGAGTTCAAAACCAAGCTGGAATTGCCTTTTGAGCTGATTGCCGACACTGAAGAAAAAATGTGCCATATGTTTGGCGTGGTCAAAAACAAGATCATGTACGGCAAAAAGGTCAAGGGCATTGAGCGCAGCACCTTCCTGGTGGGGGCTGACGGCCTTCTAAAGGAAGAATGGCGCGGCCTGAAGGTGCCGGGGCATGTGGACGATGTGCTTAAAGCGGTCAAGGCGCTGAAGAAAGCGGCTTGAAACAAAGCTCTTCCCCGAGAGACTTAACTTCGGACGCGATCCGTCATGCGGCTCATGCATAATGAGTTTCATGTTGTTGAACAGGCCATTTGATTCGGCCACCAAAATCTCCAAAAAAGCCGCCTCGGCTCAGGGCGGCTTTTTCACTTTTTGACGCGGCTTTTTTCATTTCATTGACTCTCCACACATCACTACATGCCCCTGCCACCCGCCCCCACCAAACGCGCCGCCCTCTTGACTCAAGCCGCCTTTGACGCGCCGGCTCGAAACACCTCCAGGGCCGGAAAAAAATCTTCCAAACCCACGACGGAGCATCCCCTGGCGCGCCAGACGAAAGCCGACGACCTGCCCGCGCGCCCGGTGTCGATGCCGCCCGTCTACAAACAACCTGAATCGATGCAAGCGGCTTCCCTGCGCGCACCTGCGAGCAGGTCTGACGACGTAGAGCCGCTGATCGACAGCCCAGCGGCACCCAGCGGGCAGGCCGAGCGGTCAACCCGCGCCGCAGCCGCCTCTAAAAAACGCAAACCGGGTGGTCCTGCCAAGCTATTCGTGCTGGACACCAATGTGTTGATGCACGACCCGATGTGCCTCTTCCGTTTCGAAGAGCACGACATCTTTTTGCCGATGATCGTGCTTGAAGAGCTCGATGGACACAAAAAAGGCATGACCGAGGTCGCCCGCAACGCGCGCCAGACCAGCCGCAGCCTGGATGCCTTGGCGGGTGCCAATGGTGCTGACATTGGCGTCGGTTTGCAACTGGATTCCACAGGCCACCGCGAAGCTAGAGGCAAGCTGTTTTTTCAAACCCAGACGCTCAACTACACGCTGCCCTCCAGCCTGCCCCAAGGCAAGGCGGACAACCAGATTCTGGGTGTGGTGGATGCCCTGCGCCAGCAATACAGCCAGCAGTCGGTGCCACGCGAGGTTGTGCTGGTGTCCAAAGACATCAACATGCGCGTCAAGGCGCGTGCCCTGGGCTTGGCCACCGACGACTACCAGAACGACAAAACCCTGGACGATGGCGATCTGCTTTACGCGGGCTCGTTCGCCCTGCCCGCCGATTTTTGGGCCACCCACGGGCAAACGGTGGAGAGCTGGCAACAAGGTGCGGCGACTTTTTACCGCATTTCCGGCCCGTTGGTGCCTTCGCTGTTGGTCAACCAATTTGTATTTTTTGAAGCACCCGGCGAGCCCTCGCTGTATGCGCGCGTCACGGAGATTCGAGGCAAAACGGCGGTGTTCAAAACGCTGAAAGACTACAACCATCTTAAAAACGCCGTCTGGGGCGTGACCACCCGCAACCGCGAGCAAAATTTTGCGATGAACCTGCTGATGGACCCCGAGGTGGACTTTGTCACCCTCACCGGCACGGCCGGATCAGGCAAAACGCTGATGGCGCTGGCTGCCGGCCTGACGCAAGTGCTGGACGACCGCCGTTACACCGAAATCATCGTCACCCGCGCAACCGTGAGCGTGGGTGAAGACATTGGCTTTCTGCCCGGCACCGAAGAAGAAAAAATGGGCCCGTGGATGGGTGCGCTGGACGACAACCTGGAAGTGCTGGGCAAAACCGACACCAACGCTGGCGAGTGGGGCCGCGCCGCCACCAGCGAGTTGATTCGAAGCCGAATCAAGATCAAGAGCATGAACTTCATGCGGGGCCGCACGTTTTTGACCAAATACGTCATCATCGACGAAGCGCAAAACCTGACGCCCAAGCAAATGAAGACGCTAATCACCCGCGCCGGGCCGGGCACCAAGATCGTCTGCATGGGCAACCTGGCCCAGATCGACACGCCCTACCTGACCGAAGGCTCCTCGGGCCTGACCTTTGCCGTGGACAAATTCAAGGGCTGGCCGCATGGCGGACACATTACGCTGGCACGCGGCGAGCGTTCCCGCTTGGCGGACTTCGCCAGCGAAGTCCTTTAGCAGAGTCAGTTCTGGGGTGTTTGTCAAAAATAGTTTGCTACGTAATAAATAGCAAAATTTATAATAAATACGAGAGCCACAGGCCAATTTGATCGTTATTTTGGCTTTTTGAGCGGTTTTTGGATGCCAATAAACCCAATTTGGGTATATTGAGCGTCTGTTACCGCGCTGCCAAACGCGCCCTGCCCTACTTGCCCACCAGTTGCGTGATGCGCTCGGCTTCGAAGCACTCTTTGAGCGCGGCGTCGACGGGCACACAGTCACCCACCTGCCGGTTCGCCTGCAATATTTCGATGGCCTTCCAAAGCAGCGCGATCTGATGGTCTTGCGCTGACGCCGTGTCAATCAGCCCCTTCATGGCCTGACTCATCGGGTCCAGGTCGTCGTGCGTGATGCCGTAAGCGGAAAAGCCCTTGGCCATGGCCGCGTCACCGCTGGCCTCACTGGCCTTGGGCATGATGATACGCGCCGGAATGCCTACCGCCGTTGCACCCGCCGGCACAGGTTTAATCACCACCGCGTTGGCGCCGATCTTGGCGTTGTCGCCGACCACGAAGCCGCCCATGATCTTTGCACCGGCGCTGACCAGCACATTCTTGCCTAGCGTCGGATGCCGCTTGGCACCTTTGTACAGCGAAGTACCGCCCAGCGTCACGCCCTGGTAAATCGTGCAGCCGTCGCCAATTTCAGCGGTTTCGCCCACCACCACGCCCATCGCATGGTCAAAGAACACGCGCTCACCGATCTTGGCACCGGGGTGAATCTCGATGCCCGTGAGAAAGCGGGCGATGTGGGACACAAAGCGGCCCAGCCACTTGAAGCCGTTATTCCAGCACCAATGCGCGCGGCGATGCAGCACCAGGGCGTGCAGGCCGGGGTAGCACGTCAGAGCCTCCCACGCGTTGCGCGCAGCGGGGTCGCGGTCAAGAATGGTCTGGATGTCGACTTTAAGACGTGAGAACATGGCGTGAAAACATGACGAAAGAGAGACAGTAAATAGCTTACCAATTTAGTCAAGGATGCGAAGTCTAGCCTTTTAGCCGCCCGGCGGTGTCCAGCATCGCTTTGGCAACACCTCTGAGAACATGGATTTCTTCTTGCGTGACGGCGGCGCGGTTAAACAGCTGGTTAAGGCGTGGCATCAGTTTTTTGGGCGATGCAGGGTCCAGAAACCCAACTGCAACCAGTGATTCCTCCAGATGCCCCAGCATACCCGCCACCTGGCGCGCATCGGCCAACACGGGCTGGGGCGTGGCCGCTCCTACGGCAAACCCACCCAAAGCCAGTCGCCATTCGTAAGCGATGACCTGAATCGCCGCGCCAAGGTTCAGCGAACCAAACGCCGGATTCGTGGGAATGCTTAAGGCAACGTGGCAGCGGTAAACGTCTTCATTGGTCATGCCAAAGCGCTCTGAGCCAAACAAAAAGGCAACGCCTGAATGGGTAACGCTGTCTGGCGATGCCTTCACGAGCGACTCAAAATGCGGACGCGGCGCCACCGTGGGCGGGCCAAAGTCGCGCGGGGTCATCGCGGTGGCGCACAGGTGTGTCATGCCGTCCAGCGCCTCGTCCAATGTTTCAACGATGCGGGCGTTGGTTAGCACGTCCAGGGCACCGCTGGCACGCTGAATCGTTTCTTCCCGGCGCAGTACGTTGGCCCAACGCGGTGCGACCAGCACCAGGTCGTCAAAGCCCATCACCTTCATGGCGCGCGCGCAGGCCCCAACATTGCCTGCATGGCTGGTATTGATCAAAACGAAGCGGCTACGCATGGTAGGTAAGCATGGCGGGTAAAATGAGCAGATTGTCGCTGCCCGCATCGCCAGGCAGCATCCACGCGTTCTTCAAATCACAATTTATGCCGTCCCCCAACCTGCACCCCATGGTCAATGTGGCCATCAAGGCCGCCCGCGCTGCTGGCAACATCATCAACCGCGCGGCTTTGGATGTCGAATCCGTTCGCATTTCACAAAAACAGGTGAACGATTTTGTGACCGAGGTCGACCAGGCGGCAGAAGCAGCCATCATCGAGACCCTGCTCACCGCCTACCCCGGCCACGGCATCCTGGCCGAAGAATCGGGGCAGGAGCACGGCGCTAAAGACTCCGAGTTTGTCTGGATCATCGATCCGCTGGACGGCACCACCAATTTCATCCACGGCCTGCCGGTCTACTGCGTCAGCATCGCGCTGGCGGTTCGCGGCAAGATCGAGCAAGCCGTCATTTACGACCCCACCCGCAACGATCTGTTCACTGCCACCAAGGGACGTGGCGCATTTTTGAACGACCGGCGCCTGCGCGTCTCCAAGCGCATCCGCATGCAAGAGTGTCTGATCTCCACAGGATTTCCATTTCGCCCAGGCGACAATTTTCAAACCTATCTGGCGATGATGGCCGACATCATGCCGCGTTGCGCCGGTCTGCGCAGGCCGGGTGCTGCGGCACTTGATTTGGCTTACGTGGCAGCGGGCTACACCGATGGTTTTTTTGAAGCAGGTCTGTCACCTTGGGATGTGGCTGCGGGCTCACTCTTGGTGACCGAGGCCGGTGGCCTGGTGGGCAATTTCACCGGCGAGGCGAACTTTCTTGATCAAAAAGAATGCCTGGCGGGCAATCCGAAGATCTATGGCCACATGGTGGGTCTGTTTGGCAAATACAGCAAATTTGCGTCCGTGCAGGCCAAGGCGGGTGTCATCGATTCCCAGCAATCCGTAGCACCGCAGTAGCGGGCGTCCGTTAAGAAAGTGGGGTTTGCTGGGTCACCGGAAATCCGGGTACCTGAGTGTCCAACCTCAGTTCCTCGTCGGTGACAGGCTGCCCGAAAAGGTAGCCCTGAAAAAATTCACAGCCATGTTGCGCGAGATACTCGAGCTGCTCATGCGTCTCCACCCCTTCGGCGACCACATCCAGCCCCAAGCTCAAACCCAGCGCCAAAACGGTGAGCGCAATCGCAGCGTTTTTGGGGTCAGTCAGCAAGTCGCCAACAAATGACTTGTCGATTTTCAGCTCGTCCAGGGGCAGATTTTTGAGGTACGACAAGGACGAATAACCAGTGCCGAAGTCGTCAAGCGCAAACCGTACGCCGACATCGCGCAAAGTCTGCATTTTGGCGGTGGCCTCATGCACATCGGTAAGCAGCAGCGACTCCGTCAATTCGAGTTTGAGGCGATGCGGATTGGCACCCGTCTGCGTGAGGGTGCCCAGAATGTCTGTCACAAATTCGGCATGCCTGAACTGCCGGGCGCTGATGTTGATGGCGATGCTCAAGCCCTGCTTTTTCGGATCGGCACTCCACAGCACCAGCTGGTCACACGCTGACTTCAGTACCCAGTACCCCAACTGCATGATCAAACCGCTTTGCTCTGCAGCAGGAATAAACTCCAGCGGCATCACGCGCCCGCGCTGCGGATGCAGCCAACGCACCAGTGCCTCAACGCCCACCACGTGGCCCTCGCGGTTCATCACCGCGTGGTAGTGCAGCACAAATTCATTGCGCTCCATGCCCTGACGCAAGTCTGTCTCCAGCGCTGCGCGGCGAGCCACCGCCGCCTGCATTTCGGGATCAAAGAAACGCATAGTGTTGCGCCCCGCTTCTTTCGCCTGGTACATTGCCAGGTCAGCGCGCTTGAGCAAGTCGTCCACAGTTTGATGCTGGCCGCTGAACAACGTCATGCCAATGCTCGGCGTGCTGAAGTGCACGCTGCCCCGCAACTCAAAGGGCAGATTCAGTGTCTCCAGAATTTTCTGGCTTACGGTCTTGACCTGATCGACGGCACTCGCTACCTCCGCACTCAAGTCCACCAGCATCACCACAAATTCGTCGCCGCCAAATCGGGCGACGGTATCGCCCTGGCGTACGCAAAGCGACAGGCGATTGGCGACTTTTTCCAGCAGTTGATCGCCGACATCGTGCCCCATCGTGTCGTTCAAGTCCTTGAAGTTGTCAAGGTCGATGAACAGCAAGGCACCTCGCGTCTGGCTGCGCCCGCTGGTCACCAAGGCCTTGCCCAAGCGATCCACCAGCAGGCGGCGGTTGGGTAGATTGGTCAGCGGGTCGTAGAACGCCAGCCGCACGATGTCTTCTTCGCGTTCCTTTTGCGCTGTGACATCTCTGCCGATGCCGCGGTAACCCAGAAAAGTACCGTCACTCGCAAATATGGGCGTACCGCTGACGGATGCCCACAGGATCGAACCGTCCTGCAGGCGGCGCTGCAGCTCAAAATTCCTGAAGATCTGGTGCGTCTCCAGCGTCTTGCGGTGCTCGTCCCACTGCGCCTGGGTCAAGCCACCCGCACCGGTCTCCCAGCGCGTGAGCCCGATAAAATCTGACCCTGGAACGTCCTTGTCAAACACGTACCCGTCCACCCGTAGAAAGCGGAAGTTTTCATCCTGCTCCCAGTACCAGTCAGATGACAGTGCGGTCAAACTGCGAAACCGCAATTCGCTCGCATGGAGTTTGGCCTGCGCTTCCAAAAAGTGTGTCACATCGGCAAACGTGCGAACCCCGCCACCGTCGGGCAAGGTGCGTGAACGAATTTCGAGCGTGCGCCCTGCGCGGGTTTTGCGAATGTACCGCTCGGGTCCGGATTGCAAAGTTCCCGCCTCGATGCCCGCTCTGGCACCCGTTTCAACCCAACTGTAATTTTCTCCAAAGTCGCCCCGCGCCTTTTGAAATTCAATCAGATCCAGCCCGTCGGTCAAACTGGCCATGACGATTTGTGGAATGTCCAGCAGTTCCAGAAAGCGCTGGTTGTAGCGGGTGATCTTGCCGGCGGGATTGACGGTCAAAATACCATCCGACATGTGATCCATTGCCACAGTCAGCGCATGGGCCTGCTCTACCAGCGTCTCCCTCACCGTGGTCAGCTCATCCTGCTCAAGCTTGCGCTTGGTGACGTCGGTGAACTCGCAAAACAAGTGTGGCACGGCACCCACCAGATACTGGGTTGCAATGATTCGCAAGGGCCGCCTGATGCCATCCCGCGTGGTCATCACGTCCTCAATCTTGAAGGGCGTTTGGCCGGTTTTCAGCAGGGCCAGCGCGGCGTTGCGTTTGACGTTGTCTTCCCAGATACCCAACTCCACCGTCGTCTTGCCCAGCGCCTGGGCGCGGCTGAAGCCGGTTAGCCCAATCCAGGCCGCATTCACGTCCACCAGCAACCCATCTTGCTGGCGTGTCAAGGCGCAAGCGACAGGCAACCGCTGGAGCACGGCGGAAAACAGCGCCATCTCGCTCTGGGCAGCGGGCAAATTTGGGTTTTGGGGAAGTGTCATCAATCGGGCTTGGGGTGATCCTGAATTTTGTGGGTGCTGCAACCTCTGTAATTTATCAGACCTTTACACTTCTGAAGTCCGACTGAACCTTTGAACGATCCTCTGAACGTAACGTGAGCACCCTCAACACGACCCCTCCCGCGCACGCTCAAGCTCCAAGTTACGCGCTTCACACCCCCATGATGCAGCAATACCTGGCGCTTAAGGCCGGGCATCCGGACACGCTGCTGCTGTACCGCATGGGCGACTTTTACGAGCTGTTTTTTGACGACGCCGAAAAAGCCGCACGTTTGCTGGACATCACATTGACGCGTCGCGGCACGTCGGGCGGACAGCCGATACCCATGGCGGGCGTGCCGTTTCATTCAGTGGAGGGCTATCTGGCCCGGCTGATCAAGCTCGGCGAATCGGTGGCGATTTGCGAACAGGTGGGCGAGGTCACGAACAAAGGCCCGATCGAACGCAAAGTGGTGCGGGTGGTCACGCCTGGCACACTGACAGACAGTGAGCTGCTGAGCGACAAATCCGAATCCATCCTGCTGGCCGTGCATTCGGGACCACGCAGCACCTGCGGGCTGGCCTGGCTGAGCGTGACGCAGGGTATCGTGCACCTGGCGGAATGCACTGCGGATGAGTTCGCGAACTGGGTCGCCCGCGTAGCGCCCAGCGAAGTGATTTTCAGCGTGGACGTGCCGCCGCAGTTTGAAGCACGGCTCAAGGGCATGCGCCATTCGCCCGCGGGCGGGCCTGGCTTCTCGCTCAGTGCCCGGCCCGATTGGCAGTTTGATGCTGCTTTAGGCCGGCGCACTCTGCTGGAGATGCTCAAAGCCACCACGCTGGCCTCGTGGAATGCAGATTCATTGCCACTGGCTCACGCCGCCACGTCCGCGCTGCTGGCCTATGCCGAGCACACCCAGGGGCGCGCTCTGACTCACGTCCACAGCGTGCAGGTGCAGCGGCATGATGAGCTGATCGACTTGGCCCTAACCACCCAGCGCAACCTGGAGCTGGTGCAAACACTGCGCGGCGAGACGGCGCCTACTCTGCTGTCGCTGCTGGACACCTGCATGACCGGCATGGGCAGCCGCCTGCTTAAACAATGGCTGCTGCAGCCTGCGCGCGATCGTGGCCCCGCGCGTGATCGCTTGCAGGCCATTGCCCAGTTGCGTGACAGCACACTAGGACGCACCGCGCGTGGGCAGCAACTGCGTGAGCAGATCAAGGGCAGCGCCGATGTAGAGCGCATCACCGCCCGCATTGCCTTGCGCCAGGTACGCCCGCGCGAACTGTTGGCGCTGCGGATAACGTTACAAAAAACAGAGCTTCTTACGCATGATTTACGGGAGCTAGAAGGCTATTTGACTCAAATATCGGCCGATTTAGTGCCTCCAGCGGCGTGTGCGGTCTTTCTAACCCAGGCCTTGCAGGAAGAGCCTGCAACACTGGTACGCGACGGCGGTGTGATTGCCGACGGATTTGATACCGAGCTGGACGAGCTGCGCGCCATTCAAACCAATTGCGATGACTTTTTGCTGGCCCTGGAAGTGCGCGAAAAGGCCCGCACCGGCATTGCCAACCTGCGCGTGCAGTACAACAAAGTGCACGGCTTTTACATTGAAGTGACGCAGGGCCAGGCCAGCAAAGTGCCCGAGGACTACCGCCGCCGCCAAACGCTCAAAAACGCCGAGCGCTTCATCACACCCGAGCTCAAAGCCTTTGAAGACAAGGCCTTGAGCGCGCAAGACCGAGCCTTGGCGCGCGAGAAGTTTCTGTACGAGCAACTGTTGGATCAATTGCAGCCGCACATCGCCGTGCTGGCTCGCGTGGGCCGCGCGCTGGCCAGCCTGGATGTGCTGTGTACGCTGGCGGAGCGCTCGTTGACCTTGGGTTGGTGCGCACCGCAATTCGCCAAAGAGCCGTGTATTGACATCACCGCCGGCCGCCACCCCGTGGTGGAAATGCGCCTGGCCGAAACTTCCAGTGCCGCCTTCATCGCCAACGACACCAGGCTGAGCGCCAAAGCCCGCATGCAGATCATCACTGGCCCCAACATGGGCGGCAAATCCACCTACATGCGCCAGATCGCCGTGATCGTGCTGTTGGCCAGCATCGGCAGCCACGTGCCCGCAGCAGCATGCCGCATCGGGCCCATCGATGCCATTCACACTCGCATTGGCGCAGCGGACGACCTGGCCAACGCCCAGTCCACCTTCATGCTGGAGATGGTCGAAGCCGCGCAAATTCTGCACACTGCCACGCCGAACTCGCTCGTGCTGATGGACGAAATTGGCCGGGGCACCTCCACCTTCGACGGCCTGGCCCTGGCCAGCGCCATCGCCGCCCAACTGCACGACAAAACCCGCGCCTTCACCCTGTTTGCCACCCACTATTTTGAGTTAACAGAGTTCCCCGCCCAACATCACGCGGCACTCAACGTACACGTCAGCGCCGCCGAGGCCGGCCAGGACATCGTCTTT
>JANOTO010000127.1:0-16963 GCA_031416395.1 Rhodoferax sp.
AATTTCTCGGCCTTCCACAGCGCCTGGTCGTAACCACCCAAGGGCGAACCTCGGTAGCCACTGATGAATCCTGCGGTGTTTTTGCCGGCCAGTTTGTCGCGCAATTGCTGCAACATCGGCAGCTTGACCAGGGCCTGCACGCCGCTCATGAAAGCGCGGCCATAGTCAAGGCTGTATTTGTCATCCAGTGTCACTGTCTCCAGTGCGCGGCGGATGTGTTCGGGTAGCGGTGCGTTCATGGGGCGTAGTTCTCCAGGTGGTTGAATAACTGCCTTGTGGGCAGGTTGGCTGGCGCGGTCTGCGGATTGCTTGCCACGCCTGACTCAAAAGCAAGTGTATTCCCCAAGGACTGGAATGTCATCGCGTTACGAAATTGCTGCCGGCTGCATTTGCAGGTTTCAGCGCTTGGGCCACAGCACCCAAAGGCTCAGCGGCTGCTTTACCCGACCTGCCAGCTCGCCCGCTTCCAGCCCGGAGCCAACAAAGTAGTCGGCCCGCACTGCGCCCACGATGGCGCTGCCGGTGTCTTGTGCCATCACCAATCGTTGCAAATTGAGTTGCGGCCCGCTGGAGGCAAGCCAGACGGGGGTGCCGTAGGGGATGCTGCCTGGGTCCACCGCAATGGAGCGCCCAGCGGTCAGCGGCACCCCCTGCGCACCTTTGGGGCCAAGGGAGGCATCACCGTCGGGCAGCGGCTCTTCTCGGAAAAACACGGTGCGCGGGTTGCTCCAGATCATTTCTTGCACACGCTTGGGGTTCTGCTGCGTCCAGGCTTTGATGCCAGGCCAGGTCGCGTCTTTGATGGCTCCTTGATCGAGCAGCCAGCGGCCTACGCTTTTGTAGGGTTGATCGTTGGTGCCCGCATAGGCCACTCGGGTGGTGACTTTGGAGCCGTCAGCTTGCGTGATGCGCATCCGCCCGGAGCCTTGGATTTGCAGCACCAGCGCGTCGACCGGGTCGGCCAGGTACGCGATCTCGCGGCCCTTCAACGCGGCTTGCGCGGCGGGCAGGGTGTCGATCTCCTGGCGCGTGTACCAAGGCTTTTTTTGCGCCAGGCTCAAGGGCAGCTGGTAAAGCGGCACTTGGTAGCTGGCAGTGGGCACGCGACTGGCGTCCAGCACGGGTTCATAGTAGGCAGTGAGCAGGCCCTCGCTGGCTGGCGCTTGCAACCCCTGCACGCGATACGGCTGCAGACTGCGCATCAGCCATTGGCGCTGCGCATCCGGTGTGGCGATGCTCAAGCGCCGAACCTCGCTGCACAATGCCGTCCAGGGTGCCAGCGGCTTCTCACAGCTTTTAATCCACGCGTTCCAGGCCTCATACAGGGTGTCGTCGGCAAAGCCAGGCAAGTCCGCCCAGCGGACGGCGACCCAGCGGCTTTTGGACTGCGTGATGGCGGGGCGGGAGGGGGCCACTTCGTCATCCACCACAGCCACAGTGGGTGCTGTGGCTGCCGTTGACGGGGGGGGTGGCTGCGTGCCGGACGGGCTTTGCACTGCCACCGTGCCGCAGGCCGCGAGCGTTCCTACAATCCACAGTATCGCGATTGAATGAAGGACTGCCGACATGACACTGCTATTGCTCGAAGCCCTAGGTGCCCTGGTGATTTTGGTGTTGATTGTGTGGTGGACCATGTTCTCGGGTCGCAAAAACGGTGAACTCAAAAGCCGGGAACCCGTCGATGACGTGTCCAAAAAACCACCGACAGAGTGATTTTCGTTAAAAATAAACCTGGGGGTTAATTTATTTGTCAAAATCGGTAAGTTGGCAGATTTTATGAACAAAATAATGCTCTAGCTCTCGTACATCATGCGTCAAAAGCTATTTATTATATAGCAACTTACTTCAATTGCATCAAGTTCGCCAGCTCGACCGCCGACTTCACGCCCATTTTGTCAAACACCCGCGCGCGATGCACTTCGACCGTGCGCACGCTAATGTCGAGTTGATCCGCGATCAGCTTGTTAGGCAGGCCCAGCACCACAAGGCGCATCACATCCTGCTCGCGCTCGGTCAGCTCGGCCAGGCGAGCGTCAAGGCGCTCCTGTGCCTTCTGTGCATTGACCACGGCGCCAGACTGCTTCAAGGCCTGCAGCACGCGGTCCACCAGCGCGTTGTCTGAAAACGGCTTTTCGCAAAAGTCAAAAGCCCCGCGCTTGACCGCATCCACCGCCGTCGGCACATCGGCATGGCCGGTCAAAAATATCACCGGCATGGCCACGTGAAGCCCGCGCGCGACCAGCCAGTCGAACAGCGCCAGGCCGCTTAAACCGGGCATGCGCACATCCAGCAGCAGGCAGGTGGGCTGGGGCAGCCTGAACGCGTGGTCGCCTTGCGCCACTATTAAATTCTGAAATGCCTGCGCGCTGTCAAACGGCTGGCTCGGCACATGGCGCGAGCGCAGCAGCCAGGCCAGCGCATCGCGCACACCCGCGTCGTCATCAACGATGAAAACATTGGCATCAAGTACGGGTTGCATGGACTGATGGTATGCCTGAAATTATGGGATGGCCGTCAGCGCAAAAGTGAACACGGTTCCGCGTGGCCGATTGGGCTCAAAAACCAGCGCGCCACCGTGCTGCTCCACCACGGTGCGGCACAGGCTAAGCCCTAAGCCCATGCCATCGGTTTTGGTGGTGAAAAAGGGCGTGAACAACTGTTGTTTCACCTCGTTTGTGAGGCCCAGACCCATGTCGGCTACGGAGAATGCCAGCCAGGTTTTAGTCCTGTCCGCCTCGCTCGCAGCGGGTGGTGTGCGACTGACGCGAATCGATAACTGGCGATCAACAATCTGCGGGCTGTCCATCGCCTGCATGCCATTGCGCGCCAAGTTCAACAGCACCTGCTCGATCATGGTGCGGTCGCACAGCACCGCAGGCAAGTCTGGCGCCACTTGAACATTGACTTGCACCATCAGCTTGCGCGCTTGCAGGTTGACCAGCGGCAGCACAGCCTCGACCAGGGCCAGTGGGGCGACCGCCTCGCGCGCCTGATCCCGCCTGCGCACAAAGTCGTGGACGCTTTTAATCACCTTACCGGCGCGCTCGGCCTGCTGGGCAATGCGATGCAGCACGGCTTGCAGGTCAGCGCTTTGCTCCCATTTCATCGTTTCGAGCAAATTAATCGAGCCGGTGGCATAGCTCGATATCGCCGCTAGCGGCTGGTTCAGCTCGTGGCTGAGCAGCGATGCCATCTCGCCAACCATCGCCAGGCGAGCGGTGGCCTGCAGCCGCTCCTGGCTGGCACGCGACAGCTCCTGCACGCGGCGCTGCTCGCTGATATCCAGCACTGCGCTCATCCAGCCGGTTTGCACCCCCTGCGCGTTGATCAGCGGTGCCTCGATGATGAGCACCGGAAACAGCGTGCTGTCTTTGCGCATGAAGACCGACTCAAACCCCTCGCGCGCAGGCACATTGCCGGCCAGACGAATCGCTTTGCGCTTGGTGTATTCATCCACCAGCGACTTGGGCCAGTAGGGCGCAGGCTCCACCTGCTCAAGCTCTGGCGCGCTAAAGCCCACCATCTCGCAAAACGCCGGATTGACGTAGGTGGTGCGGCCACTCAAATCGCGCGCGCGCAAGCCCGTCACCAGCGAGTCTTCCATGGCTTTTCTGAAGGCCAGCGCATCACCTAAAGCACGCTCGGCCTTCAGCCGCCTGCGCGTGTCTTTGCCCAGCAGCGCCAGCACCGCCAAGAGCGCCATCGACATCAGCGCCACCAGCGCCGTCAGCACATTGGGGAATAAGTCAGGTGCGCCGCGCGAGCTGTTCAGGCGCAGCACGAGCGTCTTGCCAGGCAAGTCCAGCAGATGCTGCGCGGTGAAGACACGCCCGCCGCGCGGCCCGCTGCTGCGCACCGCCAGCCGCGTGCCATCCCCCTCGGTAAAAGAGACCTCCTGACCCGTCACCAACTGGCGGCCCAACAGCTCGGCCAGAATGTCTTCAAGCGAATAGGTGGCGACCAGGTAGCCAGTGAGTTGGCCCAGCACCAACAGGGGCAGGCAGACCTCCATCACCTCCAGGCCCAACCCTTCGACCATCGGCACAAAGTAACTGTTGGAATACGCTGGGCCATTGAGTTTGCGGGCATTGGCGCAGACCTGCTCGATCTCGGCCTGCGCGTGGGTGCGACCCAGGCGGGCAAACACCGGCGCGCGAAACGGCGAGTCGGTCTGCGCCCTGATGCCCGACAAGGCCAGCGACGCATCGCGCCACTCCAGGCGCACCAGCACGCGGCCTGCACTCGGGTTGTCGCGCAGGAGCTTTGTCGCCTCCAACAGCCACGATGCCGGTGTCGGGTTATTGAACTGCAAGGCTTGCAGGTTTTGCAAGCTGCGGGCCAGGCCGCTGCGAATATCGCCTACCACCGCCTGGGCATCGCGCTCGATCTTGTCTTGCACCTGGCTGGCTTCAAAGCGTGCGGCCAGCCACACCAGCATGCCCAGCAGTGCAATCACCAGACCCACCAAAAGCAGCCACAGCCAACGCCTGCGAACTGGCAAACCGCCCCGTATCGCCATCACATGATGCGGTGGCTGAGCGCAGGCAGCCTGGCATGGCACTCGCTGCGCCGCGCAAACACGAGGTCGTGGCACACCACGCCAGCATCCACCGGCCTTTGCGCCAAGACCTCGCCCCACGGGTCAATTAGCAAGCTGTGGCCCCAGGTGCGCCGACCGTTCTCATGCAGACCGCCTTGCGCTGGGGCCACTACAAACGCCTGGTTTTCAATTGCACGGGCGCGCAGCAGCAATTCCCAATGCTTCTCACCCGTGGTGTAGGTGAAAGCGCTGGGCACCAGCAGCACATCCGCCCCGCTTTTCGAATAGTGGCGGTAAAGCTCGGGAAAGCGCAAGTCGTAGCACACGCTCATGCCAATGCGCCAAGTCTGGCCTGCGCGGTCGGGCATCTCAAATTGAGTGGGCTGGTTACCGCGCCAGAGCACGCGTGACTCGTCAAACGCCTCCTGCCCATTGTCAAATTTGAAGAGATGAATTTTGTCGTAGCGCGCAACACATTCGCCCCTGGGTGAAAACGCCAACGACGTGTTGTAGACGCGGGTGCGTATTGAGGGATCACCCGACGGGTTGTCGACGGAGATCGGCAAGGTGCCGCCCACAATCCAAAGCTTCAAATCGCGCGCCGTATGGCTTAAAAACGCTTGAATTCTGCCATTGCCAAACGGCTCCTGAATCGCCAGCTTGTCGGTGTCTTTTCGGCCCATCAGGCAGAAATACTCCGGCAGCACGGCCAGCTCGGCACCCGCCTGAGCAGCCTCATTTAACAGCGCCTGCGCACTTTGCAGATTGGCATCGAGCGACGTGGCCGACACCATTTGAATGGCCGCCACTTTCATCGCACCACCTCGTTCGGCGCGGCACCACCGGTCTGCGTTTTGCGTTTGACCGGGGCGACCTGCGGATCCTCCCAGGTGCCGTCAATCAAAAACTCCTGCGTTGCCGCTTCAATCAGCGGGCCGCGCAGGAAAACTTGCGCCAAAAACGTGCCCAGACCAATCGCCGGGTTGATGGCGGCTGCAATCAGCGATGCGGTGCCGGCATTGATCTCAGGCACCACGATCACCCGGATTTTTTGCGTTTCTTTGGAGATATCCGCCTGGCCGTCCATCAGCACGGCGGCGTTCACGCCCTTCATCTGCAGGTTGTTGGTGCTGGCGATCCCTTGGTCAATCTTCACATCGCCGCGCACAAAGTCGAACGCAAAGCCATCGGTGAACACATCGCGAAAATCAAGGGACAAGCGCCGTGGCAGTGATTGAAGGCTCAACACGCCCAACAGTTTGGCCAGACCCGGATCGGCCTTCAAAAACTGGCCCTGCTCCATGTTGACCGTGAACGCACCCGCCATGCTGGGGTAATCCGGCGTGAGCGGCGAGCCACCCCAGGCTACCTGGCCCTCCATCTTGCCTTTGCCGCGCCGGAACTCGTCCTTCATGCCTAAGCGTGCCAGCTAGCCGCCCGCATCGGCAATGTCGAGCTTGAAGTTCATCACCGTGCGCCGTCGCTTTGTATCAGATCGCGCGGTATCTGCGACGACTTGAGTGCTCTGCGGGTTGATGTCTGCCCAGTTGCCGGTGGCGGTGAAAATCGCCTCAGGGGTTGTCACGTTGAACTTGGCCAGCCGCCATTCGCGCGCACCACCTTCACGCGCCACCGCGCCTGCGCCCCGGTTGATGGCTTCAATCTCGATGCGGCCCAACTTCTTGCCGCGCAGCTCCAGGTCGTCAATGATGATGTCCAACGCCGGGATGGACGACGGCTGCTCATCCATCAGAGACTCGACGTCTTTGGCCGAGGCTTGTGCCAGCGTGACGCGGGCCAGGCGGGCGTAGACCCGCCCCGCACCTGCGCTCGCAGCCTGGCGGTATTCGGCATAGCCGTTGAGCTCACTGGCCTGCAGATTGGCGCGCCATGTGAGGCCCTCGCGCGAGCCGCCGACCACCAGGTTGGTGAGCTTGCGCCCACCCACCAGCAGCTCGCCCGCGCGGATGGCCATGGTGTTAGGCAGGTAGCCTAGAGCCGGGTTGGCGGCGCCGCTCGCTCGGGAAGCCGCGGCATCAACAGCAGACGCGGCAGGCTCAATGGCGGCGCTGGAACCTGGCTCTGGCACCGTCAACTTCACGCCGGTCGCCTGCGTCAACACGCCCGCCCAGGCATCCAGGTCCAGTCGGGCCATGTTGACATTGGCCACCACGCCCGCAGCGGGCATGGGGGCCGACTCATCCGTGGCCAAACCCACGGCAATCGTGCCGCGCAGCACTCTCGCATCCGCCCCGGAGACATCTCGCACATACGAAAGCGAGGCAATGCGACCCACGTCAAGCTTTAGTTGATCCAGCGCAGGTGCTTTGTCAAGCGGTTTGTCTGTCAACAGTGAATTCTCAAACCGGATGGGCAAGGCGCTTTCAGCCGATTTGCTGAGTGGCGCGGGCAGATTCAGCGCCAGGCCCACCAGATCGCTTGCGAATTGAAGCTCGGGCACGCCCTCGCGAAAGCCCAATGTGGCCGAGTACGCCGCACTGCCGCTGGCTTGCTGCGCCACACGCGAGATGAAGCCCAAATCTTTCATTTGCCGCAGCGCCTCAGCCGTCATCGTGCCCTTGGCCTTGAGCACGATGCCAGGCAGGTCCCGCGTGGCTTGCACCGCGCTCGCTGCACGCGGTGCGGTTGCGGGCGCGAGTGACCCCTGGGATCCGCCATCGAGCGCAATGTCGCCGCCGAACATCCGCCCTTGCACATTGGCCAGCGTGAAGCCGCGCTCGCTAAAGTTCACGACGCCGCGTGCAGCAAGAAGTGGCGGTGTGGCGGGTGAAAACTGAAAGTCATTGCCCGCGAAATTCACGCTGCCTTGTACGGTGGTTTTGTCAATCGCACCAATCGGCAGGTTCAGCTTGAGCTTGACATCCGTATTGCCCGTCACCGTGCTCTTGGCCAGCGCGCCACTGATCAACTCGCCCAAGGGGGAGCTGTTGACCAGGGCCAAGGCATCGCTGGCGGCACCGCGCGCCTCGGCATTGACGACGACTGTGGGAGCGTTTTGCAAGTCTGCAATCAGGCCGTCTGCTTTGGTGATTTGCAAGCCTGTACTTTTCTCTGAGCCTGCACCAATGCGCCCGGTCACGCCTTTAACTTGCAGCTTCAAGCGCTCAATGACCAATTCGCCATTCACATCGACAAGCGGTGGCCACGGTCGGCTACCTGCAATTGCCAGCGCGGGGGGCACGTAGGCGAACACGGCATCGTTCATCTTGGCGGAGATGACGAACTCGCCCAGCTTCGGGTTGGCAAAGGGCATGTCATAGATATTGCCTTTGGCCTTGAATTTCACGTTGGTGGCCACGCCTTTTTGGATCGCCTCGCGCACATACTCGCGGGCGTTGGGGCGCATGAGCGAGGGCAGGTAGCGGTGTACGCGGGTGCCCTCAAGGCGGCTTAATGTGCCTTGCAAATCCAGCACACCGGGGAATCGTGAGGACTGGCCTTGCGCCTTGCTGGCGTTCGCAGCGCTCGGCGCATCACTGGTTTGCCATTTCACCTGCGCGTCGCCCTGGGCATCGGCGTTGCTGAACTTCAAATTGGGGACTTGCACGGCAATGCGCGCACCCGCCACCGTCCACTGCGCATCGGCAGAGAGTTGCGCCAGCGGGATCAGCGGGTCGTCAAAAATGCCGGGCAGATTCAGCGTGCCATTGTTGATCAACAGCTTGGCTTTGCCACCAGCTTCGGTCAAATCAAAATCAGCGGTTAGCCCCTGAACGCTCGGCCCCGGTAAAACGGGCGGCAGGGTATTGGGCGTGATCTCAAAGCCCACCACGCGCCCTTTCGCCTGGTACTTGTCGTGCCCGCCCGGCAGGCCCTGCCAATTGGCCTCCACCGTCTCCACCATACCCTTCGGTGACCAAGCGACCAGCGCGGCGTGCGCACGCGCGCCCAGGGGCAGGCGATTCGCGATCTGCGACAGGGCGGCCAAGTCAAGCTTGTCGGCTTTGATCGATCCGCGGTTCACCGTCGGCTTGGGTGCCTGGCCTGCGGTGGCTGGGGCAACCGGGGATTCACCCAGAATGGACTCGCCGGAATAGTTGACGCGCACATTGCCACCTGGCCAGCGCAGCCCGTCCTGGGTTTCAAACTGCAGGCCTTGCGTGAAGAACTCAAACCCATCGGGCAGCAGGCTGCCGCCCAAACGGCCCTGCACCGTCTTCAAAGTCAAGGGCTGCAAGGACTTGGCCAGCCTGACATTCATATTGGCCAGGGTCACGTCGGCCGTGGCGGTGGTGATGCGGCCCTTGCTCACGTCAGCCCAGGCGCGCAAGCCGCCCTGGCCTTGCGCCACCTTCAGCTCGGCGTCCACATAGCGGTTCAGCACGGCCACGTCCACACTTTCAAACGCGGTGTAAATTTGTCCATCCCATTCTTGCCAATTGCCATTCGAGCGTGACAGATTGAACGACAGCAGGGGCTGGGTGAGTGTGGCCATCGCGCTCAAACGCGTGCCCAAGCTGGCAGGCAAGGATGCATCCAGCCGCAGCTCGTGTTTGCGAAAGCGGTTGCGGGTGACCAAATCGACATCGCTCAAAGCAAGCAGCGGCAAGTCACGCAGCTCGTCAGTCCATTGAACTTTGCCGTGGCGCACGGCGAATTCCTTTTGCGAGAAAAACCAATCGGCGGCGGCACCATCGCCCTTCTGGTTGCTCGAAAAATCAAGCCCTGCGATGGTGATCTTGCCGTCTTTGCTGCGCTTGACGGAGAGCTCGGGGCGGTCAATGTAGATTTGCTCAAACCCCAGCCCCATCAGTGACTGGGGCGACAGCGCCACCATCACCTTGGGCAACCACAGCGCGGCGCGGCCCTGCGCGTCCAGCAGCTTCACGTCGCCCAGCTCAAACGATGGGATCATGCCATGCGATGTTGCCGTGATGCTGCCGATGGTGACGGGTACCCCCAGCGCCTTGGAGGCTTGGGTTTCAAGCTGCGGGCGAAAGTCGCCGATTCGCGGCACAATGAACCAATGCAATGCGCCCCACAACACCCCAAACAACAACCAAGCGCCCAGCAGCAGCCACAACAACCGGCTGGCGATCACTGCCATCGCGCGAAGCAGGCGTGACGGTGCAGGTGGCAAAGTGGGACTCAAGGCATTCATGAATTGTTCGAAGATGCAGACAGAAATGCAGACAGTGACCAAAGAATTATGAACCGCAACGACATGGCGGAAATGCCCACGGCACCTGGGGTCTTGCAGTCTGATGACGCAGCCCCTCAAAAGTTCGAGCCTGAGGTCGGGAAAATGTCTGAACATTCGCGCTACGCACAGCGCATCCGCAGGCGCTACGCCTCTCACTTGGGCCTGTTGCCTGAGGGCTTGCCCGACCTTGCGGCCATTGCGGAGCTTTACCGCTCGTTACAGCAACAGGGCTTCGATAGCCCCCAATCGCTTCGAATCACCCGCCAACTGGTGCTGGAGCGCCTGCTTCGCCTGGACACCGAAGGTGCGGCGACGGTGCAGGCGGTGACGCTGTGCATGACGCATCTGGCCGAGTTTGCGCTGGAGACGGCCTGTGCGGGTGCGCAACACGTGCTGGATCAAATTCACGGAGAACCCTTAGGAGCGGATGGCAAGCGCTCGCAACTGTGGGTGGTGGGCATGGGCAAGCTGGGTGGGCGTGAGCTGAATGTCTCCAGCGACATTGACCTGGTCTATGTCTTTGAATGTGATGGTGAAACCGCTGGCAATGCGGATGGGCGCGCGCGCATCTCGAACCAGGAGTACTTCGCCAAGTGCGTGCGGGCGATCTATAGCCTGATTGGCGAGACCACCGAGCATGGCTTTGTGTTCCGGCTGGACCTGGCGCTGCGGCCCAACGGCAACTCTGGCCCACCGGCGTTGCCTTTGAGCGCACTGGAAGAGTATTTTCACGTGCAGGGGCGCGAGTGGGAGCGCTTTGCCTGGCTTAAAAGCCGTGTGATTGCCCCGTTTGCCAGCGTGCAGGACGGCAGCGCGCAGGGCTTGCGTGATGTCGTGCTGCCGTTTGTCTTTCGCCGTTATCTGGACTACAACGTGTTTGATGCACTGCGTGTGCTGCACCGCCAGATTCGCGAGCATGCGGCAAGGCGCAGCGCCGGGCGGCCCGAGCGCACGCATGACGTGAAGCTGTCGCGCGGGGGCATTCGCGAGATCGAATTCATCGTGCAGCTGCTGCAAGTGGTGCGCGGCGGCCAATACCCCGAGCTGCGCACCCGCCCCACGCTGGCCGCGCTGCAACGCCTGGCCAAGGCGGGGCTGATGTCCGAGCCCACCGCCGCCGCGTTGGCCGAGGCCTATCTGTTTCTGCGGGCTGTGGAGCACCGCATTCAATACCTGGACGACCAGCAAACGCACGTTTTGCCCACAGCCGATGAGGACCTGACCTGGATTGCGCACACCCTGGGCTGCGCCGACCAGTGCGTCTTTTTAAGCCTGCTAGACACGCACCGCGAGCGGGTCGCGCAGGAGTTTGACACGCTCTTGGGCGGTGGCCAGGCTCCTTGCAAAAACGGCAATTGCAGCCCGGTGACTAGCGAGCCGACTGATTTTGAAACCGTACTGGCGCAACTGCCACCCAAATTTCGTGAGCGCGTGGCAAGCTGGCGAGATCACCCGCGCGTGCTGGCGCTGCGCGAGGAGTCGCGCGCGCGCCTGATCCGCCTGGTGGCGCGCACCGGCCAGTGGCTGGTGCAGGGCCAAGCGTCTGAACAGGCCGCCGTGCGCATTGCCGACTGGATCGAGCCGCTGTTACGCCGCGAAAGTTACCTGGCATTGCTGCTAGAGCGCCCCACCGTCCACCAGCGCCTGCTGCGCCTCTTGGGCGAGGCCCGCTGGCCCGCACGCTACCTGCTCAAGCACCCCGGAGTGATCGACGAACTGGCCAGCGACAGCTTTTTGAGTGAGCGTTTTGCCGCCGCTGATTTTGAGGGTGACCTGGAACGCCGCCGCGCCTCACTGCAAATCACCGGCGAAGACGGTGACGAAGCGCTGTTAAATCTGCTGCGCCGCGCGCACCACGCTGAAGTGTTTCGCACACTCGCGCGCGATGTGGAAGGCAAGCTCAGCGTGGAGCAAGTGGCCGATGATTTGAGCCTGTTGGCTGAATCAGTGCTCACCCTCACCACGCGGTGGTGCTGGGAGCGGCTTAAAAACCGGCACCGGCAGGTGCCGCAACTGGCCATCATCGCGTACGGAAAGCTCGGCGGCAAAGAGCTCGGTTATGGCAGCGACCTGGACATCGTGTTTGTCTACCAGGATGACGACGAGCGCGCGGGGGAGATTTACGCCGCCTGGGTGCGCAAACTCATCAATTGGCTGACGGTGAAAACCGGCGAGGGCGACCTGTACGAGATCGACACCGCGCTGCGCCCCAACGGCAATGCGGGCATGCTGGTCACCAGCTTCGATGCCTACGCCAGCTACCAGCAACAGCGCGGCAGCAACACCGCGTGGACTTGGGAGCACCAGGCCATGACGCGTGCACGCTGCGTGCTCGGCGCGCCCGACCTGCGCCAGCGCTTTGATGCAATTCGCCAAGCCGTGATCGCCTCAAAGCGAGATGCGCTGAGCTTGAAGACCGAGATCATCGCGATGCGCCAAAAAGTGCGCGCTGCCCACATTGTCAAAAGCGCTCTGTTTGACGTGAAATACAGCCCCGGTGGCATGGTGGATGTGGAATTTGCCGTGCAGTATCTTGTGCTGTGCCACGCCAGCCAGCATGGCGCGCTGGCCGACAATGTGGGCAACATTGCCCTGCTGCTGCGGGCGCAAAACTGTGGCCTGCTGCCTGGCCCCATCGCCCTGGGCGCGGCAGACGCGTACCGCGAACTGCGCCGCTTGCAACACCGCGCGCGCCTGAACGAAGAGCCGACCCAGGTCACCCCGCCCGCGTTGCAAGCCGAGTGCGACGCCGTGCTGGCGCTGTGGCGGTACGTTTTTGGCGATTGAGGATAAAATTAACCTACAAGTTAATTTTTGGCTCAAATCGGTCAAAATTCACTCTTTTGATGACTTAATTAGCCTCTAGCTCTCGTATATATTGCATGAACAGCTATTTATAACGTAGCACATAGAGCGCCTATCCTGCTGAACCCGGTCTCTGACATTGCGCCACGACGGACACAAAACGCAACAAATAGAGACCCTACTGAAACACAAGTTATATCAAACGATTGATCTAAGTCGGCTAACATTACCCGTATGCGGGTATCTCAAAATCTCTCTGGCACATCGCCCAAAGCGTCCACCACGTTACCTGGAAAACCGGAAAAACTGCCACGCAGCGATGGCATTGTGACCAAGCGCAATCTGCTGACCAGCGCGTTGCGGCTGTTTGCTGAAAAGGGCTTTGCCAAAACATCAACGCGTGAAATCGCCCAGGCTGCCGGTGCCAATATTGCTGCGATCAGCTATTACTTCGGTGACAAGGAAGGCCTGTACCGCGCGGCGTTCGTGGAGCCGATGGGCAACCCACACGACGATATCGCGTTGTATGACCAACCAGATTTCAGCCTGCGCCAGTCGCTGGAAGGTTTTTACTCAAGTTTTCTGGAACCGATGAAACAAGGTGAGCTGGTGCAGCACTGCATGCGGCTTCACTTTCGTGAATTGCTGGAGCCTACCGGGCTGTGGCAGCAGGAGATCGAGCAGAGCATCACCCCCGCCCATGCCGCACTGATCCGCGTGCTGTGCCGCAATTTGAACCTCGCGCGCCCAGATGATGAACTGCATCGCCTGGCGTTTGGAATCTCCGGCTTGGCCTTGCAGGTGTTTGTGGGGCGCGACGTGATCCAGACCATCCGCCCCAGACTGATTGGCTCGCCCTCGGCTATCAACCGCACCGCGCAGCGACTGGCGGATTTTGCCCAAAGCATGGTCGAAGGCGAGCGCGAGCGCCGCGCCCTTCTGTGCGATGGCCTCGCCGATTCGAACTCTGGCGTGAAGGCTTTAAAGACTGCCAGGAAGGCTGCAAGAAAGACCGCATGAAAAATCATCTCCAGTTTTCCCGTGTTGCCGCACTGCTTGCACCGGCCTTGCTAGCGGGCTGCGCGGCGTGGCAAGCACCCTTGCAAGCGCCGCCTGCCAGTGCCACCATCGACCCACCCGCCGCCTGGCAAAGCCCGCTGCCGCACAACGGAAAAGTAACGGATTTGGCGCAGTGGTGGGCGGGCTTGAACGACCCACTGTTGGTGCAATTGATCGAGCGCGCTCAATCAACCAGCGGCACCCTGGCCGATGCACAGGCCCGCATTGCGCAAGCGCGCGCCACCCGCATAGGCGCAGGCGCGGCACGCGGCCCATCGCTGGACGCGTCCGCCAACGCCAGCCGGGCGCTGCAACAACCCGGCATCGACCCATCTAACAGCATCGGCCTTGGCGTGCAGGCGAGTTGGGAGGCCGACTTGTTTGGCGGCAAAGCGGCCGCCAGCTCCGCCGCACAGGCCCGGCTGGACGGCGCTCAAGCCGCCTGGCATGACGCACGCGTCACCATCGCCGCCGAGGTCGCCACCCAATACCTGAACCAACGCAATTGCGAGGCGCAGCTATTCATCGTCGAGGCGGATGCGAAGTCTCGCGCTGACTCGGCGCAATTGGCCGATCTCACCGCCAAGGCCGGCTTCAGCGCCCCTGCCACGGCCCAACTGGCCCGCGCCAGTGCCGCCGATGCAGCCGCGCGGGTGACTGAACTGCGCACGCAGTGCCAGCGTGATGTGCTGATTCTCGCGGCCTTGATTGGCGTGCCGCTGGCTGAAGTTCAAGCCGTGGTGAAACAAAACCCGCCTATCGCCAATGATTTGATCGACAAGTCGGCCCTGTTTTCGATATCAACGCTGCCCGCAGACATCATTGCCCAGCGCCCTGACGTTTTTCAAGCTGAACGCGAGGTCGCCGCTAGCAGTGGCGATGTCACCAGCACCGACGCCTTGCGCCTGCCGCGCTTGAGCCTGTCGGGCTCGATTGGCGCCGCGAAGATCAGCAGCGGTGGCTTTACGAGCGAGGGCGCAACCTGGTCGATTGGCCCGCTGGCCATCACCCTGCCGTTGTATGACGGCGGCGCGCGCGCGGCCAATGTACAAGCGGCACAGGCGCGCTATGAAGCCGCCGTGGTGCAGTACCGCAGCAAGGCACGCCAGGCGGTTGCCGAGGTCGAGATTGCACTGTTGAACCTGCAAAGCACCGCATCGCGCCAAGGCGATTCACAAGCGGCTGCACAGGGGTACCGCGCCTCGTTCAACGCCACGCAGGCGCGCTACCGATCCGGCTTGGCCAGCCTGGTCGAGCTGGAAGACGCACGGCGCACCTTGCTGGCTTCCGAGACGGCGTTGGTGAGCCTGCGACGTGAGCGCGTGGCCGCCTGGATTTCTCTTTACCGCGCTGCGGGCGGCGGATGGAGCACGGCGGGCAACGCCGTCGCGCTTCAGACACTTAACTTGCCCAAGCCCTGAAACTTAACTGAAGGCTTCACCGAATGCTTAACGGAATCAATGTCATGAACCTCTTCAAACAAAAGCCAACCGCTGTGTATTTTTGCGCTGCCCTCGCTGTGGTAACGACCGGCGCTTTGCTGTCTTTCAACTTGCGTGCTGCTGATGACGCCAAGCCAAATGGCACGAACGGCGTGGCCAAGGCCGCGTTGACTGTCACAGCGGTGCAGCCGCAAACCAACGCGCTGGGTTTGCAGGTGAGCGCCAATGGCAACATTTCGCCTTGGCAAGAGGCGATCATTGGTGCCGAGGTCAATGGCCTGAAGCTGACAGAGGTGCGCGTCAACGTCGGTGATGTGGTCAAAAAGGGCCAGGTGCTGGCTACCTTCAATTCAGATACCGCGCGTGCGGAACTGCTGCAAGTACAAGCCTCGGTGGCCGAGGCGCAGGCCACGCTGGCCGAGGCCGCCGCCAACGCGGCGCGCGCACTGAGCCTCAAAGACACGGGCGCATTGAGTACCCAGCAAATCGCCCAGTTCACCACGGCTGAAGCCACTGCCCAAGCCCGCGTGGCGGCAGCGCGCGCGAACGTCACGGTGGTGCAGGTGCGGCTGAACAACGCCCAGCTCACCGCACCCGACAATGGTGTGATCTCGGCCCGCACCGCTACCGTAGGCTCAGTGGTGGGCACGGGCACCGAGCTGTTTCGCATGATTCGCCAAGGCCGCCTGGAGTGGCGCGCCGAGATCACCAGCACTGAAGTGGCGCGCATCAAGCCCGGCACCGAGGCCAGCATCAGCGCGGCCAGCGGCGCGGTGGTAACGGGCAAGGTGCGGATGGTGGCACCCACGGTGGATGCGCAAACGCGCAACGCTCTGGTGTACGTGGATGTGCCCCAGCACCCCGATGTGAAGGCAGGCATGTTTGCCAAAGGCGTGTTCGCTTTAGGCTCCAGCAATGCGATGACGCTGCCCCAACAAGCGCTGGTGCTGCGTGATGGTTTCACTTACGCACTGCGCATTGATGCCAACAACAAGGTGCAGCAGATCAAACTGCAAACCGGCCGGCGAGTGGGCGATGCGGTGGAGATTGTGCAGGGTGCAAAAACTGGCGATCGTTTTGTCGCCACGGGAGCGGCCTTTTTGGCCGATGGTGACACCGTTCGGGTGGTCGCCGCTGGCGTGCCCACTGCCGCGTCCAACGCAGCGCCAAACACACCCGTTGCCACTGCTGCAAAAGTTGCAGGCAAGTAATCTCTTTCGGAGCCCACCCCATGAACGTATCCGCCTGGTGCATCCGCAACCCGATTGCCGCCATCATGTTTTTTGTGATGCTGTGCTTTGCCGGCATCTTGAGCTACCAGAACATGAAGGTGCAAAACTTTCCTGACCTGGATGTGCCCAATATCATCGTCAGCGCCAGCCTGCCCGGCGGGTCGCCGACCCAGCTAGAAACCGAAGTCGCGCGCAAGATTGAGAATGCGATTGCCGGCCTGCAAGGCCTCAAGAACATCTACACCAAGGTGCAGGACGGCGTGGTCACCATCACGGCCGAGTTCCGTCTGGAGAAGCCCACCCAGGAGGCGCTGGACGAAACCCGCTCGGCCGTGCAGCAAGTGCGCTCGGATTTGCCTGCCGACTTGCGCGACCCGGTGGTCAGCAAGGTGAACATTTCGGGCGGCGCGGTGCTGGCCTACGCCATTCGCATCCCGTCGATGGACGATGAAGCGCTCTCCTGGTTTGTCGACGACACGCTGACCCGGCGCCTGCTGGCAGTGCCCGGCGTGGGGTCGGTCAGTCGTGTGGGGGGTGTCAGCCGCGAGGTACGCATCACGCTGGACACGGCTAAGATGCAATCGCTGGGCATCAGCGCCGCGACCATATCGCGCCAGTTGCGCGAAGTCCAAATGGAAAGCGCCGGTGGCCGGGTTAACTTGGGAACCAGCGAGCAGCCCGTGCGCACGCTGGCCACGGTCAAATCTGCCGCTGAGATTGC
>JANOTO010000128.1:0-2576 GCA_031416395.1 Rhodoferax sp.
CATCGCCGCCCTGTGCACCCACGCCGGGGATCAGCATCGGCAACGTGGGTGCCAGCGCACGGACCCGTTCAATCTCAGCCGGGTACGTGGCCCCGACCACCAAGCCAAGCTGGCCATTGGTGTTCCACGACTCCTGCGCCAAACGCGCAATGTGCTCGTACAAACGCGGCTCGCCTGAAAGACCTGCGAGGCGCTGATTCTGCAAATCATCGCCACCAGGGTTGGAGGTGCGACACAGCAAAAACGCGCCTTTGCCGGGGTACTTGAGGTACGGCGCAACCGAGTCATGGCCCATGAACGGCGACAGCGTGACGGCATCGGCCCCATAACGCTCAAACGCCTCAATCGCGTACTGCTCAGCCGTGCTGCCAATGTCGCCACGCTTGGCATCCAGAATGATCGGCACCCGCGGCGCAACGCGGCGGATGTGCTCCATCAGCCGCTCCAACTGGCCTTCAGCGCGGTGCGCGGCGAAGTAGGCGATCTGCGGCTTGAAGGCGATGGCGAGGTCTGCCGTGGCATCGACAATTGCGGCGCAGAAGTCGTAAATCTTGTTGGAATCGCCTTTGAATTTGCCAGGGAAGCGGGTTGGCTCGGGGTCTAGCCCGACGCACAGCATCGAGTTGTTTTGGCGTTCTGCGGCGGCGAGCATGTCGAGGAAGGTCATGCTTTGATTGTATGAATTCCGGGACAATGCACGAATGCAAATGCTCTCTCGCCGTCAACTCATTCTCCTGATCCTGTTAACTCTCGTCTGGGGCATCAACTGGCCGGTCATGAAGATCGGCGTGACGGACTACCCGCCGCTGACGTTTCGGGCACTGAGCTTGATTCTGGGGGTGCCGGTGCTGGCGCTGGGCTTGGTGGTGTTGAAGGTGCCGTTTCGCGTCCCGCGTGCGCACTGGCGCGAGGTGTTTTGGCTGGCGGTGACGAACATGTTCATCTGGCACGGGCTGATCATTCTGGCGGTGAAGGCGCTTAGCAGTGGGCGGGCGGCGATATTAGGCTACAGCATGCCGATTTTCTCGGCGATGCTGGGTGCGCTGGTGTTTGGCGCGGTGCTCTCGCGGCGCGCATGGGTGGGTGTGGCGGCTGCGGGGGTGGGGGTGATGCTGCTCTTGTGGCACGAGTTGTCGAACCTCGCGGGCAAGCCGCTGGGCGTGGTGATGGCGCTGGTTGCCGCTGCCACCTGGGCGCTGGGCACGCAGATGCTGCGCCGCTCGACCTTGCCGCTGCAAACGCTGACGATTTCATTCTGGATGACCGCTATGACCGCCGTCGTGATGGTGGCGTTATCGGCCGTGTTTGAGCGCGCTCAATGGCGCATGCCGCCTGCGGCGTCGATGGGCTCGATCGCCTTCAACGCGGTGCTGATTTTTGGCTTTGCGCACGCGGCTTGGTTTTACCTGGCGCGCTCGCTGCCGCCCGTGGCATCCACGTTGAGTGTGATGTTCATCCCGATTCTGGGCGTGTTCAGCGGGGCCTGGTGGCTGGGCGAAGTGCTGCATTGGCAGGACTGGGCAGCGGTCGGTTTGATGGTGATTGCCATCGCGTCGGTGCTGCTGCCAACGCAGATCAAGACCTCTACTTCTACCCCTAATTCAACGCTCCCCCCTGCTGCCTCATGACCTGCATCGCCAGACACAAATCCGCCCATGCCTTGGCCTTTTCAGGCAGGTTGCGCAGCAAATAGGCAGGGTGGTAGGTGGCGATGACGGGCACCTGGCGGCCTGCACTGTCGTAGTGATAGACCTGCCCGCGCAGCTTGCCCAGCGGTAGTTTATGAACGTCTGGCACACTCATCTGGAGCAGTGAATTTGCGGCGTAACGACCCATCGCCAGAATCACTTTGGGCTGCAACAGCTCGATCTGCCGACGCAGATACGGCTCGCATTGCGCGATCTCGGCCGCTTCCGGGTTGCGGTTGCCGGGCGGGCGGCATTTGATGACGTTGACGATGTAGACGTTTTCGCGGCGGCTTAAACCCATGGCTTTGAGCATGTTGTCCAGCAGTTGTCCGGCTTGGCCTACGAAGGGCTCGCCAGTGCGGTCTTCGTTTTCACCCGGCGCTTCGCCAACGATCAACCAATCGACCTGCGGTGCGCTGTGCGCATCGGGCGCGACCTGGCCCACGCCAAAGACAGTGTTGGTACGACCTTCGCAAAGTCGACACGCTTGGCAACTGGCTACAGCTTGCTGCAAGTCTGGCCAGCTCAATGTCGATGCGGATACATCTGCCAGTGATGATGAACTCGATTCAATCTGACGAACGGGCTGCACGACAGGCGCACGCTCAACGCGCACAGGCTGCGCGACGACAAGCGGCGGCCTGGCGATCGGAGCAGGGGGCTCCTCAACAAGCGCGGCGGGCTTGGGCCACCACACCTCAACATTCATCTCGCGCAGCATCGCGCGTTGGCGGTCGTCCAGATCAAGGCTCACAGCTTCAAGCTCATCACAATCGCGTCTTCACGCTCCCCGTGCGCCGCCGGGTAGTAGTTTTTGCGCAAACCCACACGTTTGTAGCCATGGGCGGCGTAAACCTTCATCGCGCGCACGTTGCCCACGCGCACCTC
>JANOTO010000129.1:0-1539 GCA_031416395.1 Rhodoferax sp.
CAGCGCCTGCGCCGCCAATGCCGCTTCACGCTCAACCAACGTTGTTTCCCTTTGAGCAACGAGCGATTCTTGCTGCGTCAAAGCCGATTGCCGTTGTTTCAGTGCATATTCTTGGTTGATGGCATCTGCCACCCTGGTCGATAAAGAGAGCTCTTGTTGTGCCAGGGCCAAAGCACGTTGCGCCTGGGCATCGTTCAAGTGCGTAATTGCCTCGCGCAACTGCAAAGTTTCACCTTGCGCATAAGCCAGTCTTTGCTGGGTATCGGCCAAGCGCGCTTCAATTTCGGGGTGCGACCAAACCCGATGCATGATTTGCCCAATCTGCCCACGGGTCCAAACTGTCTCCCATTTCTGATAGACATTTGCCGATGCCGCGCCGCCTGCGCCGACATCTGAATGCACGCCCGAGCTTTCATGAATTCGATATGCTCCACTGACGCCTGGCAGATGGACCATCGGTGCCAGCTTTGCCAGTTGCAGCCAGAAATCCCAATCCTCGTAGCGGTCGAGCGATTCGTCAAAACGGCATCCCCGCGCAAGAACTTTGGCGCTAAATAGCACCGCGTGGATGGGCATCAGATTCCCTGCCATTTGCCGTATCGCATCGAACGGCAGGTCGAAGGTCTGGCCCATCGGTTTGCCCTCAACGTCCACCAGGCTGATGCCGGTGTAAATTGCCAACGCATGTGGCTGTAGTGCCGCTGTGTGGGTCAAACGCGCAACATGCCCAGGCATCAGCCAATCGTCGTCGTCAAGAAAGAGCAAGAAACTCCCTTGTGCGTGGTCAATGGCCTTGTTGGCGCAGCGACTACGCAAGAGGGGCGTGTCGGTCGGGATCAGTCTCAGGGTGAACGGGCCACACTTCGGCGGCAGGGGGCGGTGCCCCGGCGCTGCAGCCACCACCAACACCTCGATGTTCGGGTAGGTTTGCAGTGCGACGGAGTCCAGTGCGTCGCTCAGAAAATCGCGATCCATACTTCGGATCAAGATCGATACGAGCGGCATTTTTTGCGGTGAAGGTGTCGCTTCGAGTGGCAGGCCCGGCGAGACGGATGTGAACAAATTGCGCACCGGTGCCTGGTCTAGCTCACTTGCCGTGACGACCCAGTACGCCTCCGCAGCGGTCACTTCACGCGGCAGCGTGTAAGTGCGATATCGGTTCAGTGCTTGAATGTGCCGTAGGTAGTCTTGCTGCACCAATTGGGATTCAAAACATCGCATTGCGGCTTCCTTCGTGGCAAGCGATGCGGTGATGTCCAACAGAAAATTGGGGCGCAATGGGGAGCCCACTTCGTAAAACGCCAAGCGAACGTGGGGTTTGCTCCGCCGCACTGACTCCATCGCCAGCCATGTGGTTTGCCGATGGTCAGGGTGGATTTCCCAGGGTGATGGTGCATACACCAGGTCTGTACCCGTGCGATCAATGTGACTCACAAGTCTTTGAACTAGCTCTTCAGAGTAGCGCAAGCCCCGGTCTGGAAGGCTCCAAAACTCCGGCTCGCCGTAGCCAAGCACTTTTGCTGCAGCTCGCGATTCATT
>JANOTO010000130.1:0-1647 GCA_031416395.1 Rhodoferax sp.
GCGTGGCGCATCAGCGCAACACAACCGCCTTTGCGAAAAAGTGCGGCTACTTGCGGATTGCCCGCCGAGTCAGCACTCCAGGCGGTCTGTGCCGGCCAGCAGGCTGAGACCAGCACCGCTACAGCGGCGCGCCGGGTGACAGATTCAGATGCACCAGAACGAAATTCAAAAGCCATCATAATTAACCTGTGAGTTAATTTTTAATCCAGAAATGGCTAAATTCGAGAATATATGAACACTTTAAGCCTCTAGCTCTCGGATAATATAGGTTTATAGCTATATAATTAGTAGCAATTCAGAGATACTGGTTTTCGTCTCAAAACGTCCGCGCCAGGGCCAACTCACCCATCCGCGCAGAAATCGCAAAAAATTCGGCCACCGTGTCGTCAATTATCTGCTGCGCGGTTTTGATGCCGTCAATCAGCCCTACCGTCTGGCCTGCCAGCGCCGGGGCGGCTTCCATGTCGCCTTCAAAATAGACTTGGCGAATGCCCTTCATTGACTCAAACGACATCACGCCCTCGTCATAAATCGCCTGAGTGCGAACTGACTTCAAGGCGCGGATGCAGGGGGTGGACTTCTTGTTCAGGATGAAAGTTCCGGTTTCCTTGGCGTTGACGATGGCCATCTTGTAGTTGATGTGAACCGGGCTTTCGGCGCAGCTCACAAAGCGCGTGCCCATCTGGATGCCCTCGGCCCCCAGCGCAAAAGCCGCCGCCATGCCGCGCCCGTCGCAAATGCCGCCTGCAGCAATCATCGGCACGTCAGTACGCGCACGAATCGCCTGCAACAGCACGAGCGTCGAGACCTCCTCCGGGTTTTTAAAGCCACCGCCCTCAGCGCCTTCGACCACCAGGCCGTCAATGCCCGCGTCTACACACTTCATCGCCGCGTCAACCGTGGGCACCGCGTGGTAGACGGTGATGCCAGCATCTTTCAGCGGCGCGATAAATTTGGCAGGACTGCCTGCGGAAGTCGTCACAAACTTAACGCCCGATGCGCAGACGAACTTCAGCATCGCGTCGTCCTTCAAAAAACGAATCGGCAAATTCACGCCAAACGGCAGCTTGAGCGCGCTCATCTGCGTGATCTCGCGCTGGCAGTTCTCCGTTTCGCCAGAAGAGGTTTCAATGATCCCCAAGCCCCCCGCGCGCGACACGGCACTGGCAAGCTGCGTACGCGCAATCCAGCCCATGGGGGCTTGGACGATGGGGTATTGGGCGCCGGTGTGGGCGAGGACTCGGTTTGCGCGTTGGGTCATTGCGGAATCAATCGATGGAAAGAGGTCGCAATTATTGCGAGCACGCGGCCCTATCCCTGTCCCCCCAGTTACCGTTTGGGCGAATCCCCCGTCATCCCCCCGCTCAAGCCCCTTCAGGCTTAATCTGCGCCCGCGCGATCACCGGCTTCCAGCGGGCCTGCTCGGCTTTGATGAAGGCATCAAACTCGGCTGCGGTGTTACCGACGGCCAACGCTGTGTCAACAGCGAGTTTGTCGCGCACAGCTGCGCTGCGGGTGGCTTTGATGGCCTCCGCTTCCAGTTTGGCGATATGGGTTTTGGGCCATTTGGCGGGGGCCAGCAGGCCGTACCACTGGGTCATCTCAAACCCTTTATAGCCCTGCTCGGCGACAGTGGGCACGTCGGGC
>JANOTO010000131.1:0-2293 GCA_031416395.1 Rhodoferax sp.
GCCATGCGGGCGTTGCCGGTGGACGTGGTGATTGACTGCGAGCTGTTTTCACGCATCAGCAGTTTGATGGCGTATCTGGTCGGCGCGCCGCTGCGGGTGGGCTTTACACCGCACACGCAGGAGGGGTTGTACAGAGGGAGCCACATCAACCGCGCCATTCCGTACAACCCGTACCAGCACATCAGCAAGCAGTTTTTGTCGCTGGTGGATGCGCTGGACGATGCCAGCTTTCCGCGCAACAAGGCGGCGGCGGTGCGCGATATTCCGCCGCACTCTGAGCTGAATGTCACCTTCACCGCGCCCGAGCTGCAAAGCTACCGCGACAAGCTAAAAACCGAGCACCCGAGCGTTGCCAATCGCAAACTAACGCTCCTGTACGCGGGCGGGGGCCTGCTGCCCGAGCGCGCCTGGCCGGTTGCGCACTACGCCCGCGTGGCGCGTGGGTTGTGCGATGCGGGGCACGCAGTGGGCTTGATTGGCCTGAGCGAAGATGCCGCACTGGCCGTAGATTTGAAGGCACGCACGGGCAGCAACTTGTGCATCAACCTCACCGGCTACACCCGCAGCATCCGCGAGCTTTTGATGCTGTTCCACGCGGCAGACTTGCTGATCACCAACGACGGCGGGCCAGGGCACTTCGCCAGCCTCACACCGATTCGCACCTTCGCATTTTTTGGCCCGGAGACGGCGCGGCTTTACGGTCCGCTGGGGCCACGCGCGTCTACCTATGAATCTGGCATTGCCTGCTCGCCTTGCCTCTCGGCCTACAACCACCGCCAGACCTTTTGCGATGGCGACAACCAGTGCTTGAAACGCATCGCGCCAGACCCGGTTTTACAGGATGCCTTGACCGCTTTGGCTCAATCCGTGCAGCGCTGAGGCGACAATCCTGTCATGCGACTTATAGACGCGGCCCAATGGCTGCAAAAATTCCGGTACATCAAATTTGGCATCGTGGGAGCCAGCGGCACGGCGGTCAACATCGCGGTGTTGTACCTTGCCAAAACGTACCTGTTCCACGATATTGAGCCGGAGAAATTTCGCTTGGGAATCTCTCTGGCGCTGGCGATTTTTATCGCCACGCTGAGCAACTTCACCTGGAACCGCTTGTGGACATGGGCAGACCGGCGCGAAGCCATCGCCCGCGACATGGGCGCGCCGCAACAGCCGCTGCCCAAGCGCCTGATCGTTCAATTTGGCCGCTACTGCATGGCCTCATGGTTTGGCATGGCGTTTCAGTTTGTGGTGACGATCTGGCTATCCCACTACATGGTGGACTGGGCGGCAAACATCACCTCCATCGTGCTGGCCAGCGTGATCAACTTCTTGGCGAACGACCGCTGGACCTTTCGTACACGTTCAGGAACGAACTCCCGCACCCCGGATAAAAAATGACCTCTGCCGGCGACGGTCGCGAGTCTTTCAGTGCCGCCACCCTGGGTTGGCTGGCTTTGCTGGCGCTGGCCGTCATCATTTACTGCTTCGGCCTGGGCGGCCAGTACGTGCCGACCAATGGCGACGAGTTGGTCTACGCCCACATTGCCCGACTGACTGCGGCCACCGGCCACTGGCTGCCGCTGGCCTCCGAGCTGAACAATATGCGCAACACCAAACCGCCGCTGTTGTTTTGGCAGTCGATGGTGGCCAGCGACTGGGGCCGCAACTGGCAACTGGTTGCGCTGCGCCTGCCCAGTGTGATCTACACACTGCTCATCACAGCGGGCATCGCGTTTGCCGTGCGCGGCATCTCACACAGCACACGCAAGGGCGTGATGGCAGCCTGCATCTACCTTGCTTTTTTCTGCACGTTTCGCTACGGCCGACCGTATTTGACCAGCGCACCGGAGACGTTTTGGTTGTTCTTGCCAGTTTTACTACATTTGTGGTTAAATTGGCGATCTGAAGCTCCGAATCAGGTCAAAACGCAAGATTTTGAAGAAAATAAGCCTCTAGCTCTCGAATTATTTAACAGTAATGCTATTTATTTAATAGTATTTTGGTTTGCGGTGGGTTTGGCGTTTGGGCTGGGCGCCGCCTACAAGTCGTTTGCACTGATCGCACCCGCAGCTGCTGCGCTGTGGTGCGCGATGCTGCTAAGCGCGCCGCGCCTGGATCGGCGACTGGTGATTCAAACCTCGCTCGGCATGCTCACGAGCGTGCTGATTGGCGTTGGCATGTTCGCGCTGTGGTTTGTACTCGACCCTGACCCGGCCGCCGTGTGGCGCGAGTTTGTGGTGGGCGAGAACGCCGGCAAGATGGTGGACAAACTCGGCTGGTGGCACGAGGCGATTTA
>JANOTO010000132.1:0-3037 GCA_031416395.1 Rhodoferax sp.
CAGGAGAAGCTGGCCACCGCCGAGGGCAAGTTGCGTGCGATGAGCGAGTCAGCAACGGCGGGCCGGCCCGTCGTCGCACGGGATCGGCGCAACGCGGCCCTGGATAACCTGGAGCAGCGGGCCTCGCAGGCGCGCGAAGAGATCAGCGAATTGAACCGCGCCTTCACGCCCGCGTATTTGGCCATCGACCCACGCGCGCGCTCCGTGAAAAACCGTTTGACCGAGCTGGAGCGCCAAATCGCGATGCAAGGTGATACCACCGCCCAAGTGGCCAGCGTTGACCAAAGCGCCGCCTTGGCCGATGCCCGTGAAGAGGTCAACGCGGCGCGCGACACAGTGGCCCGCATGGCCCAGCAGGCCTCGGGCAACCGTGGGGCGTTGCAGCAGTTCTCGGCGCGCTTTAGCGAGTTCAACAGCTTGAAAGAGGAGCTGGCACCGCTGGAGTCGCTGCTGCGTGACGCGACCCAGCGCAAAGCCCGTATGGAGGCGGGTGAAGCCGCTCGCCGCCCCTCCGTGAGCGTGCTGGAGCCCGCGTTCGCGCCGCGCGAGGCGTGGCAACCGCTCTACGCGCGAGACGCGGCCATCGTGCTGACGGCGGCTTTCCTGCTGGCGTTGCTGACGATGGGGCTGGTGGAGATGTTCAACCGCGTCGATGCGCCGCCGACCATGGTGGTGGCGCAAGGTCGCTCCAGCTACTCGCGTTACACGGGCGACCCGAGCTTGGAGTTGGGTTTTGATGCACAGGCTGACAACGCACCCCGGCTGGCCCGGCCCATGCCGATGGCGGTGGGGCACGCCGTACTGGAGTCGCAAGCACCGCGCGAACTGCTGCAAGAGGAGGTGGCGGGTGTCTTGCACAACGCCTCGCCGAACGTCGCGCTGTTTGTCCATATGCTGCTGCGTGGCATCAGCCCACAGGAGGCTATCGGACTGCGCGGTCAGCACGTCGATACCGAGGCGAAGGTGCTGCGCGTGGGCGCTGCGAACACGCAGGAGGGGCTGCGCGAAATCGCTTTGGATTCGGGCTTGCACCGAATGATCGTGGCGGGCTTCAAGGTCACGCCCGCTGTTGACGGCCAAACCCTGCTCTCTAACGGCAATGGCGGGCCGTTGGGCTTGCCCAATCTGACGGCTGAGCTGCTGTACGCGGCGCATGATGCAGGCGTTGACCAGCCCTCAGAAGTCACCCCGGATGCGCTGCGTCATACCGCCGCTGCCTTCCTGGCCCGCCAAGGCGTTCGCTTGACCGACATGGCCAAAGTCATGGGCGAATTGACCACCGAGCAGGCCGCGCTTTACAGCGCCATGGCACCCGCAGGCAAGCGCCTGGGGCTTGACGAGGTTCAGCGGCTGATGCCAGCGGTGACCAGCGTCGCTTAGAGCAAAGACAAGAACAGAATCCACTGCCAGAATGGGTTCTTCAATGAACTTTTTTGGAGCCCGCCATGCCCGTCGCTCAAAGTCACAGCTTCGCCTCAACCCTCAAAGCGTTCCAAACGCCATCTGGCAAATCAGGCAAGCTCTATTCCCTGCCCGCTCTTTCCAAGGAGTTCCCCAATATCAAGCGCCTGCCGGTGTCCATGCGCATCGTGCTGGAGTCGGTCTTGCGCAACTGCGATGGCCAGCGCGTGACCCCAGAGCACGTCGCCCAGGTAGCCAACTGGCAACCCAACGCCCCGCGCACGCATGAGATCCCGTTTGTCGTGTCACGCGTGGTGCTGCAAGACTTCACTGGCGTGCCGCTGTTGGCGGACTTGGCGGCGATGCGCAGCGTGGCGGTGAAGCTCGGCAAGAACCCCAAACGCATCGAGCCGCTGGTGCCGGTTGATCTGGTGGTTGATCATTCGGTGATGGTTGATCACTACGGCAAAAAGAACTCGCTGGACTTGAACATGAAGCTCGAATTCCAGCGCAACCGCGAGCGCTACGAGTTCATGAAGTGGGGCATGCAGGCGTTTGACACATTTCGCGTGGTGCCGCCGGGCTTTGGCATCGTGCATCAGGTGAACCTGGAGTACTTGGCGCGCGGCGTACACAAAACTGCTGACGATATTTACTACCCCGACACCCTGGTCGGCACAGACAGTCACACCACGATGATCAACGGCATCGGCGTAGTCGCCTGGGGCTGCGGTGGCATTGAGGCCGAGGCCGCGATGCTCGGCCAGCCCGTTTACTTTTTGACACCGGATGTCGTCGGCTTTGAGATGACGGGCCGCCTGCGCGAGGGCGTGACCGCGACCGACCTGGTGTTGACGGTGACCGAGATCTTGCGCACCCACAAAGTGGTGGGTAAGTTTGTTGAGTTCTACGGCGAAGGCACGCGCACTTTGAGCCTGCCAGACCGCGCCACCATCGCCAACATGGCTCCCGAATACGGTGCAACGATGGGTTTCTTTCCGGTCGATGACAAAACGCTGGACTACTTCAAGGGCACGGGCCGCACCAAGGCGGAGATTGAATCGTTTGAGGCGTACTTCAAAGCGCAGGGCTTGTTTGGCATTCCGGTTGCTGGTGACATTGATTACTCGCAAGTCGTCAAGCTCGATTTGGGCAATGTCACGCCCAGCTTGGCCGGCCCCAAGCGCCCGCAAGACCGCATTGAACTGGGCAAAGTGGCGGCGCAATTTGAGTCGCTGTTTTCCAAACCCAATTCAGAAAACGGATTTAACCAAAGCGCTGCGGTTTTCCATACAAGGCATTTGGCGCGGACATCGGGCGAGCCGTTGCCCGACAAACTGCCAAGGCCCATCCCCACGCCCTTGGGTGCGCCGCGCCAGGTCGCGGAAATGGAAGGCAGCAAGCCCACGCTCGCCTCCGCGCATACCGAAGCCCAGGTGCTGCCAGCGTCAGGGGCAGACATCACCATCGGCAATGGCGACGTGCTGATCGCCGCCATCACCAGTTGCACCAACACCTCCAACCCCAGCGTGCTGCTGGCGGCGGGCTTGCTGGCGAAAAAAGCGGTGGAGGCGGGCCTCAAAGTCAAGCCGCACATCAAGACATCGCTCGCGCCTGGTTCGCGCATCGTCACCGA